>CAJYSL010000030.1 GCA_913777515.1 uncultured Mucilaginibacter sp. | reverse complement strand
TTTAATTGTTCTTGATTCAGCTTAGTCATGTGAACAACCACCGGCCAATGATGGGCGTATTGCCACCATAGGTTGGGCAAAAACAACAGGATGGCTATTGCTACAGCTATGGCGGTTTCTTTGCGCCATAATAACCGGCGCTGTGGCGTAAGTAATAAGGCTAATAATAATGCACCGGTAAAAAAGGCCATAGTGTATTTGGTGAGTAAGCCTAAGCCAATGACCAGACCCAAAAGGTATAAATACTTACTGTTCTTGCTGTTTACATATTTTACGCACAAATACGCGGCTAACAACCACCACAATTGGTCGAAAACCACCGGCTGGAACAAATATCCGCTGGCAGCCATGCCCGGCGAAAACAGGATACATAAACAGGCCAGCGTGATGGCAAAGCGTTTACCGCCCAGTTCAATGGTCAGTAAGCCGGTAAACCAGATGATGAGCAGGCTGGCGATAGCTGGAAATACTCGCGCGGCCATTACACTGCTGCCCAAAACAGTAGTACTTATTTTAGCCAGAAAGGCAATCAGCGGTGGCACTTCCATATAACCACAGTCCAGGTGGTCGCCCAGAGTAAGGTGCAGTAGTTCGTCGCGATGAAAGCCGTAATGGCCGCGGTTAATATCACCAGTAATACTTTCAGGACAACGAATATTAGTACGAAAGCTTTTAATGGCTGAACTAATTGTGGTTGAGTGCTTTGCATAAATGGTTTGGGCTTATACGCTAAAAGTAATCAACAAAAAGTAATTTGCCGTATTAATGAAGAGAGGTTATGAAAGTTCATGTCAAAAATATGGTATGCCATCGTTGTAAACTGGCTGTGGAACAGGTGTTGACCAGCAGTGGCTATCATGTGCAACAGGTTGAATTAGGTGAGGTAAGTATTGATGAAGATTTAAACACAGAGCAGCTAAAAGCCTTAGATACACAATTAAAACATTTAGGCTTCGAATTGATAGACGACCGCAAGGCCAAATTGGTAGAGCGGATTAAAAACCTAATCATTGACCGCGTGCATCATCACCAAGATACGTTGAATATTAATTTATCTGACTACCTCGCTGGTCATTTGCATTACGAATATAATTACCTGAGCAGCCTGTTTTCAGAGGCAGAGGGCACTACGATTGAGAAATACTACATCAGTCAAAAGATAGAAAAAGTAAAAGAGTTGCTTATTTACGACGAATTAACGCTCAGCGAAATAGCTTACCGTATGGGTTATAGTAGCGTGGCCTATCTGTCTAACCAGTTTAAAAAAGAAACCGGTTTTACGCCGAGCTATTTTAAAGCCATCAAGGAAAACAAGCGCCGCAATATAGAAGAACTGTAAATTTTGTAAATCAATCCGGTAATTGTGTAAAGCGGCGCGCCGGCGTAGCCGTACCTTTGTATAGTAAATATTAAAGTTATGAAACACACCTACGCAGTAACCGGCATGACTTGTGCCGGCTGCCAATATAAAGTACAGCATCTGCTTTCGCAGGTAGATCATGTAAAAGAAGCCAGCGCTGATTTAGAAAAAGGGCAGGTAACGGTTGACATGGACCAGCATATTGCTACGCCTACCTTGCAAGCCGCATTAAAAGAATATCCTAAGTACCAATTGACGGATGCACCTGCTGTGGCAAGCCCGATTAGCAGTACGTCAGTAGAGTCTGTAGAAGCAAAGTCGTGGTTTGAAACTTACAAGCCTATTGTGTTGATATTTGGCTACATCACACTGGTATCTATAATTGCCGGTTCTACCTTAATTGGGTTTAATGAGCTGCTGGCTATGCGGGTATTTATGGCGGGATTCTTCCTGGTATTCTCGTTTTTTAAACTGCTCAACCTGGATGGCTTTGCCGATAGCTACGCCATGTATGATGTAATTGCCCGGCGTTTTAAAGCCTGGGGCTATTTGTATGCCCTTATCGAGTTGGCCTTGGGTATTGCTTATGCAGCTGATATTAGTCCAGTGGCTACCAATATTGTAACCTTGGTGGTGATGTCGGTAAGTATTATCGGCGTATTGCAAACCGTGCTCAATAAAAGAGCCATTCAATGTGCCTGTTTAGGCGGCGTATTTAACCTGCCCATGAGCACCGTAACTATTATTGAAGATGGTTTGATGATACTGATGAGCGCCTTAATGCTGTTTATGTATTAATGCAGATATGAATATAAAACACTAAGGGCGGCTATTTACGAGATAGCTGCCCTTCGTGTTTTATGGTGTTTTTATAATTCAATTACAACTTGCTGTTTTTGTTTCTGAGCCAATGGTCGGCTACCACTAACGCGGCCATGGCCTCCACAATAGGCACGGCGCGGGGTACCACGCAAGGGTCGTGACGGCCTTTGCCTTGTATCTGGGCGGCGTTACCTTCGGCATCGATGGTGTTTTGGTTGGTCATAATGGTGGCTACCGGCTTAAAGGCTACCTTAAATTCAATAGGCATTCCGTTACTGATACCGCCCTGTATACCTCCCGAAAAATTAGTGCAGGTTTTAACTTCGCCATCTTCGTCTTTTACAAAAATATCGTTATGCTCCGAGCCTAACATTTCGCTGCCGGTAAAGCCCGAGCCATATTCAAAGCCATGTACGGCATTAATGCTTAGCATCGCCTTGCCTAAATCGGCGTGCAGTTTATCAAATACCGGTTCGCCCAAGCCTACAGGGCAGTTAGTAATAGTACAGCTTACCTTACCGCCAATGGTATCCCCTTGCTTGCGTACATTATCAATGCGGGCAATCATCTCCTCAGCAGTGGCTGGGTCTGCACAGCGCACAATATTAGCCTCTCTGAGCGTTTCAAATTCCTGGGCCGAGGTAATGCCGACGTTGGGTGACTCAATAGTACCTACACTGCTCACATGAGCCAGCACGTCGATACCCTGCGTTTTGAGTAATTGTTTGGCAATTGCGCCGGCAGCCACACGGGCTGCAGTTTCGCGGGCTGATGAACGGCCGCCGCCACGATGGTCGCGGATGCCATACTTGGTAAAATAAGTATAGTCGGCATGCGAGGGGCGGAAAACATCGGTGTTGTGGCTGTAATCTTTTGAACGCTGGTCTTCGTTCGGGATGAGCATCGCTATCGGTGTGCCCGTGGTTTTACCTTCAAACATTCCGGACAAAATCTGCACCGTATCACTCTCTTTGCGCTGGGTGGTAATTTTAGATTGTCCCGGCTTGCGCTTGTCCAGTTCGGCCTGGATGTAATCTAAATCAACGCTCAGCCCGGCAGGGCAGCCGTCAATAATAACACCAATGGCCACGCCATGAGATTCGCCGAAAGTAGTGATACGAAAAAGTTGCCCGAATGAATTACCAGCCATGTTTTAGAATAAAGAATAAAAAGAACCAGAAATACAGCTATTCTTGGTTTGAGCAAATATGTGAAAATTTGTGTAAATTTAGGCTGCTTTAACCATTACAATAACAGTACTTAACTTATCACCATGTTTTTTGGCAGCGGCTATTATTACTACTTACCCATATTATTACAAGGCTTTTGTGCCATACACAGCATACGTGCCGGAACTCAGAGTAGATGGCTTTGGATTATCATTTTCGTTCCGGTATTAGGGTCGCTGGTTTACATTTACAGCGAAATTTTATCATCGCGCAAACTTAAGAATATAAAAATTGATGGTGCAGCCATTATTAATCCGGGTGTAAAGCTTAAACGCCTGGAGGATAATTTAAAGTTTGCCGACACCTTTGCCAACCGAACTAAGCTTGCGGATGCTTACCTGCAAAGCGGGCAAACTGAAAAAGCAATTGAGTTATACAAAAGTTGCCTGACCGGCGCCTTTGCCGATAACGAAATGGTGATTTCGAAGTTGATACAGGCTTATTATCAGCAGCAAAATTATGCTGAAGCAATTGCCATGGCGCTTAAAATTAAAGCATCGCCAACCTTTAATCGCTCTAAAAGCCATTTAATTTATGCCCTGGCCCTTGAAGAAAACGGGCAACCCGAGTTGGCTGAAAAAGAATTTAAGTTAATGAAAGGCCGCTACTCTAATTTTGAGCAACGTTATGAGTACGGGCAGTTTTTGCAGCGGGCAGGGCGTGATAACGAAGCATATGATATTTACGCAGAGCTGCTTGACGAACAAGCACACATGAGCCCTGCTGAGCGTAACAACGGAAAAATTTGGTTTAATAAAGCCAAAGCCGAATTAAAGCGACTCGAAGCTAACGCATAAGAAATAACCCGGCTTACGGATTGACTTATGTAATCCGCACGCCGGGTTATTGATATGATAAGATATTAACTACGCCGAGATGGCATTGATGATATCGTATTGCGTAATAATCTCTATCTGACCCTTCTCGTCTTCTACAAGCACCGCAACGTTATCTTTATTAATCATCGCCGAAATTTTATCAATCGAGGCGTTCAGGTCAAC
Source organism: uncultured Mucilaginibacter sp. (assembly GCA_913777515.1). Lineage (GTDB taxonomy): Bacteria > Bacteroidota > Bacteroidia > Sphingobacteriales > Sphingobacteriaceae > Mucilaginibacter. The sequence goes on along the minus strand of CAJYSL010000030.1, from coordinate 27,351 downwards.
AAAAGGGAAAGGTGGAGTGGTAATGGCGCTTACCGGCTGCGATTTAAGCGACGGGTTTTCGAGCAGGGCATCTAATATGTCGCTCTCCGTAATTTTGCCAATTACCATGCCTTGCTGCGTAACCGGTATTTGCGAAATGTTCAGCGTCTTGATGGTGTTGATGGCTTCCAGTACCGTCTTCTCGCTGTCGATGGTCACAATCTCCGAGCTTTCTTTTTTGCGGATGATATCGCGGGCGGTTAGCTTTTCGTCTTTTAAAAATCCACGTTCGCGCAACCAGTCTTCATTGTACATCTTGCCCAAATAGCGGGTACCATGGTCAGGGAAGATGATGACTACCACGTCGCCTTCTTTAAAACGGTCTTTCATCTGCAAGGTACCTGCTACGGCAGAGCCGGTAGAGTTACCTGCAAAAATACCTTCCTGCATGGCAATCTGCCTAGTCATTAAAGCGGCATCTTTATCAGTTACCTTTTCAAAATGGTCAATCAGGCTAAAGTCAACGTTTTGCGGTAAAAAGTCTTCGCCTATACCTTCGGTAATGTATGGGTAAATCTCGTTTTTGTCGAAGATACCTGTTTCCTTATATTTTTTAAATACCGAGCCATAAGTGTCAATACCTAAAACCTGGATGTTAGGGTTCTTCTCCTTCAAAAAACGAGCAGTGCCCGATATGGTACCACCTGTACCCACACCTACCACCAGGTGGGTTATTTTACCTTCGGTTTGCTCCCAGATTTCGGGACCGGTTTGCTCGTAGTGTGCCTGCGAGTTCGAAAGGTTATCGTACTGGTTAGGTTTCCAGGAGTTAGGTACTTCTTTTTCTAATCGTGACGATACGGAGTAATACGACCGCGGGTCTTCGGGCTCTACGTTGGTAGGACAAACAATTACCTCAGCGCCAAAGGCACGTAAGGCATCAAATTTTTCTTTGGATTGCTTGTCGGTACTGGTAAAAATACACTTGTAACCTTTAATTACTGCAGCAATGGCTAAGCCCATACCTGTATTGCCCGAGGTGCCTTCAATAATGGTTCCGCCTGGTTTTAGGCGGCCGTCTTTTTCGGCATCTTCTATCATTTTAAGCGCCATGCGGTCTTTAATAGAGTTGCCCGGGTTGGTGGTCTCTATCTTAGCCAGCACGGTGGCTTTAATATCTTTAGTTATCCGGTTTAATTTTACCAATGGGGTATTACCAATGGTTTCCAGTATGTTATTACTCCACATAATTAGTAGACAAAAATGAGAATATTAAATGAATAAAAAACGCATTAGTTTGACAAATGATGCAGTGATGATGAAAATTAACAGCTACTTAAATTGGATTTCATGCTTGATGTAGCCGGTTCTCTGTTGAATTAGCTATTCGTCTAAAAATACAAAAGGCACGGTGCCCGGCAAAATTGCCATGTACCATGTCTTTTGCTTAAACGGAGAAGACTCTTAGAAATCGAATTTTACAAAGAACCTCACGCCTAATTTAGATACATCAGGATTATCCAGGTAACTGAAACGTTTTACTAAATCAACCCTAAGAATTTTAAAGATGTTAGATATACCTACACTGCCCTCTAAATAAGGTTTACCATTAAGGGTATAAGTAAGCGGTACACCAGCCCCATCAACCGGGAATGCCGGTAAATCCGGGTGAAGCGACGGGTTGTTTTCGTTACGTAAACCACCCCAAAGGCCTTTAAAATCGACAACCTCGCGCCATTTTAATTCTCTAAGCAGCGGTATTTTATTAAAAAAGAAACCATTAAAGCTATGGTCAATGTTAAAGCTGGCGTAGTGGTCGCTCACAAACTCCAAAAAGTTCATCAGGTTGTATGATTGCAACTGGAACGCATAGCTTTGGTTAGCCCGGTGAATGTATGATAAAGCGAAAGGAGCCTTGCCAAATAGGTTGCCGCCCTCAACCGAAAAGTCGGTATAACCCAATTGCGACAAATAAAAGCGCTTGGTAATGTTGGCAGTAATGTTTTGATAGTTATAATCGCCACCTAATAGTCCGTTAAAACCCTGGCTGTAACGTAAGATATAAACCGGGTACTTGTCGGGGATAGGGGTGCGGTACAGTTTACCCTGGTAAAATTTTTCGTGGGGGGCGTAGCGTAACTCAGCTGACAGCTCGGTGGTGTTAATGCTGTTGATATTGTTGGGCTGACCGTTAACCGTGTTGATAAAATACAACGAACCGGCGGCACTCTGGTCCCACTTTTTAAACCCAAGGGCATACGAAAAGTGACTTTGGAACTCGTGCATATAATCGAGCCTGAAAATATCATTGTACAACCATTTGTCGTTTTGACCGCGTTTAAAGGATAGCAAGAAACTGCTCTCCTGCACAAATTGCAACTCCTGACCGGGTATCTTGGTATCGTGCTGAAAGCTGGCGCGGATGTAATGCTGCGGAAAACGATAGATAGATTTGTTGTTGAACGAGTAAGTGCCGCTCAAAAAGTACTTCCATTTTTCATCCTTAAAACCGTAGGCGCCGTAAGTTTCAAAATAATACCGCTGACTAAGCGCCGTGGTTGTACGGCCACCTAAGCGTAATCGGAAACCTTCTACCGGGTTAAAGCTGTAAAACGTGTTTACCGGCCCCATCTCAAACGTGCCAAAGTTTTTATAGCCCGCAATAAACAGCGTCAGCAAATCCATGGTGCGCTTAAACGAGGGTATCGTTTGCAGGCTGTCTATATTTTTATAAACATCGCGTTGCGCCGTGGTAAGCGTATCCAGGCGGTTGGATTGCCAAAAGGCATCGCTTTTTTCGTCAGCCTTAGGCAGAGTAACCACCGAAGGGCCTTCAAAAGCGGTGCCGGGTTGCGGATGGTTAATTACAAAGTTTTTTATGGTTACCGTGCGCTCGCCAAATATACCGCCGCCCTTATTTTTGTTAATACCGAAATCAATTTTCAGGTCGCTGCCGCTTAGGTGGTAACGGCCGTCGCTGCTTTTTTCAAAATTGAGTGCCGCCTGCATCTGGCGTACAAAATTTAGGTTGATGTTTTTATTGACGGTAAGTACTGCATTTTCTACCGCGTAGTTGCCATCCAGGGTAATGTAAATGCGTCCCTCAAATAATAAGTCGGTAGTATTGCGGGGCGTAAAACTCAGCTCTACCAGCTTGGGGTTTTGGTCCTTAATAGTATCGGTGATGAAAAACTTGTAAAAGGTTGGGGCGCCATCAGCAATGGGGCTGAGTATCTGGTTGCTCAGCATCGAGATATTGTTATCATAAATATCAATATCCTGGTACATGCGGTTAAAGTAGGTGCTCAGACCCTGGTTGTCTACAAAGTTTTCGTCGTATTTTACCTGCTTATCAGCCGTAATAATCTGCTTATGGGCGTTAGGGCTTTTGCGGTAGTAGTTATCCGAAAGCTTTTCTTCCATATACATCGGCAGCAGGTTTTTGCCGCCAATGGCCGACGAATCCTGCTCCTGGAACATAAACTGGTAGTTCTTAAAAATTTTGCGGTTCTTAAACTTCTCCGAAAGATTGCTGAGCGAAAAGAACATCTTTTCGTATTGCTGGTACTGGGTGTATTCGTAGCTTTCGGTCCGGTTTTGGTTTTTATGCGCAATTACCTGGCGTATCAGCTCAACAGCCGGGTTGTTTTTATTGCTGTATTTCTTTTTTTTACCTGCCTTTACCACAACCGTTTGCAACTGCCGGGTATCACTAGTTAAGTTAATATCCAGCGTTTGATCGCGTCCAGGAATAATGTTTTTAACAACGGTAACATAACCCAAATAAGTGACCCTGATTTGGGTGTAAGTACCATTGATGGTTATGCTGTATTTGCCATCATCATCGGTACGTACGCCTTGGGTGCTACCTATCACGCCGATAGTTACGTAAGGTAACACGGTTTTGGTTCTGGCTTCGCGTACAGTACCTTTTACCACTGTATTTTGTGCAAACGCCAGGGTTGAAATGGACATGCACAAAATCAGCAGAAAGTATTTGTTTAATTTACTAATGTTCATGAGTATGAGAGAGTTCGGAGCAGCTTAATAGTCGCGTCAAATATAAGTTGGTAACGAAGATGGTTTAAGGTCAAACCATCTTATGATATTATATTGACGGTTAACTAGAGTGACCATTGCGCAACCTTTTTATAAGTTGCACAATGGTTAAATTATGGCTTAAGACGGCATTATTGCTTCCATCCGCCGCCCAAAGCCTGATACAGATTAACGATGGATTGCAGCTCCTGCAGCCTGTCGTTAATACCGCTTAGCTGTGCGGCCAGCAAGCTTTGTTCTGATGTTAATACGTCAGTATAGTTGGTGGCCGAGCTATAGCGCAAAAGCTCTTTGGTATAATCAACAGCCTTTTCTAAAGCCTTTAATTGGTTGGCGCGGGTATTTTGCTTTTCAACGGCGGTTTGGTAGGCAAACAAAGCGTTTGACACCTCGCCACCGGCATTCAATAGCGATTGTTGAAAAGCGTAGTAAGCTTCTTGTTGCTGTGCTTGTGCCACCCTTAGGCGCGATTTATTTAAGCCTTTGTTAAAAATAGGCTGCGTTAAACCGCCAACAATGTTGTAAAAAATAGAATTGTCGAACAGGTTCCTGATTCGTAGCGACGATACACCACCCTGCGCCGTAATGGTTAACTGCGGGTAAAAGTACGTACGTGCCACGTTGGTATTTTCAAACGCACTGCGAAAAGCCAGTTCGGCTTGTTGCACATCGGGCCTGTTTTTAAGCAATTGCGACGGTACACCGGTCTGTAGGTTTTGATACGGCTTTTGGTCGGCTAGCGAGGTACGTTTAATAGCGCCTGGTCCTTGTGCTAACAGTATGCTCAGCGCATTCTCTGTTTCGCGGATGCTGCGTTTTAAATCCGGAATGGTAACCTCGGCAGCATAGCGGTTAGCCTCACTCTGTACCACGGCAGCACCGGTTACTATGGCGCTTTCTTTCAGCGCTTTCATGGTTTCTACGTCGCTTATCCGGTTTTTCAGGGTTTGCTCGGTAATACGCAGTTGCTCATCCAGTGCCAGCAGGTTGTAGTAGTTGTTGGCAATGTTGGCAATCAATTGCGTTTGCACCGCGCGTTTTGCGGCATCGCTTTGTAAAAGCGCAGCCAGCGCCTGCCGCTTGGCGCTGCTCAGCTTGCCCCATATGTCGGCTTCCCAACTGGTGCTCAAGCTGGCCTGGTAAGTAGTGGTTTTTAAATTGAAGGTATTAACAAATTCGGGCGGAAAGTTTAAACCTGCTGCCGATTGCTTAGCCCTTGTAGCTGTTGCGCTTCCGCTCAGGCTTGGTAAAAAGGCGGCCCTGCTTTGCTGCAGGTTAGCTTGAGCCTCGTTAATACGCTGCACGGCCGTTTTAAGATCGAGGTTTTCTTGCAGACCCTTGTTTATTAAATTTTGTAGCACCGTGTCGGTAAACAGTTGGTTCACCGGAAGGTTGGCTATGGTAGTAGTATCGGTAACGGTAGTATCGCGGTACAGGTTGCCTTTTACATCCAAACCCGGCTGCTGGTACTTTTTAGTTACACACGAAGCAAACACCAGTGCTGCGGCCAGCACCGTGTATGTTTGCTTTTTATATCCTTTAATCATGTTGATGATTGGCTGAATAAGTAAATGAATGTTGATTAATGAACTTCGGAAAGGGTGGCTTCTTCAGTGTCTACTGGTTGAGGTTTACCGCTGATGCGCTCCTGTAACGACTGGAAAATGATGAATAATACCGGTATTACAAATACACCGAATATGGTACCAATCAGCATACCCCCAACAGCGCCCGTTCCGATCGAACGGTTACCCGCTGCACCTGCACCCGAGGCCAGCATCAGCGGCACCAGGCCCAAAATAAAGGCGAACGAAGTCATCAGGATAGGGCGTAAACGCGCTACCGCACCATCAATGGCGGCATTAATAATGCTTTCACCTTCGCGGCGGCGGGCTACCGAAAACTCCACAATCAGGATGGCGTTTTTGGCCAGCAAACCAATAAGCATGATGAGTGTAATTTGCAGGTAGATATTATTTTGCACGCCAAAGAAGTGCGCGAAGATGAACGCTCCGGCCAAACCGATAGGCAGCGAAAGTAAAACAGCAAACGGCAGAATGTAACTTTCGTACTGAGCACTCAGCAAGAAATACACAAACACCAGACACAACATAAAGATGAACATGGTCTGGCTGCCGCCCGAAATTTCCTCACGTGTCAGTCCCGAAAACTCGTAGCCAAAGCCTGCAGGCAAGGTTTTGGATGCTACTTCGCGGATAGCCTTAATGGCATCACCCGAACTATAGCCCGGCTTAGGCGCTCCGGTAACCGAAATAGAGGTAAACAAGTTGAAACGGTTAATAGACTCCGGACCGTAAACCCGTTTCAGGCTTACAAATTCGGATATAGGAGCCATTACGCCATCGTTGGTGCGCACATAAATACCGTTCAAACTTTCTGGCGTACCACGGTAAGGTGCGGCTGCCTGAATCATGACCCTGTACTGTTTACCAAACTGGTTAAAGTTGGAGGCGTACAAACCACCGTAATAACCTTGCAGCGTTCCTAAAACCGAACTAACCGATATATTGGCATCTTTACATTTAGGTACGTTAACATCTACCTGAAACTGCGGGAAGTTGGTGTTGAAAAACGTAGTAGCATACTGTATTTCAGGGCGCTGATTTAGTGCGGCTAAAAACTTACCGTTAACCTGGGCAAAGTTATTAATATCGCCACCGGTTTTGTCTTGCACCTGAAACTCGAAACCACTGCTGTTACCAAAACCTTGCAGCGCAGGCGGAACGATAAACAGGATGCGGGCACTCTTGATGCCGGCCGTCATCCCAAACAGTTTACCGGTTACGGCATCAACGGTATGTTCGGCGCCTTCGCGTTGTTCCCATGGTTTTAGTTTGATAAATACCACACCGTAAGAACCGCCTGCACCGCTCAATATACCCTGACCGGCAATACGGGTAGCCGATTCAACCTCCGGCATTTTCTGTATCATGTCGGCCACCTGGTTTACTACCTGGGTTGTACGTTCTAATGATGATGCCGGTGGTAAAGAGATGTCGCCGATGATGAAGCCCTGGTCTTCGTTAGGTACAAAGGCGCTTGGTGTAGTTTTAAGCAAGAACCAGAATATCACGGCAAACACGGCAATGCCGGCAATGGCTACCCATTTTTTTACGGCTAAAAAGCTAACCGAACGTTTGTATTTTTGGGTAAGTGAATCAAACGAGGTATTAAAAGCGGTATAAAAGCGCTGCAAAACACCTGATTTATGATGCTCGCCTTCCGGATGCGGTTTTAATAAAAGCGCACACAAGGCCGGGCTTAAGGTTAACGCGTTTACCGCCGAAATCAAGATAGAAATAGCCAGCGTTAAACCGAATTGTTTGTAAAACACACCCGACGATCCGGTGATGAACGATACCGGTACGAATACGGCAGCCATAACCAAGGTAATGGAGATAATGGCACTGCTGATTTCGCTCATGGCATCGGTAGTTGCCTTACGGGCCGATTTTACGCCGTGGTCAAGTTTCGCATGCACGGCTTCCACCACCACAATCGCATCATCCACCACAATACCAATGGCTAACACCAGTGCGAACAAGGTAAGCAGGTTGATGGTAAAACCAAACAACTGCAAAAAGAAGAATGTACCCACAATAGCTACCGGAACGGCAATAGCCGGGATAAGCGTTGAGCGGAAATCCTGCAAAAACACGAACACCACGATGAACACCAGTATGAAGGCTTCTACCAGGGTATGGATTACCTTTTCGATAGAGACATCCAAAAACTCGTTGGCACTGAAAATGGGGATAACCTTGATACCGGCCGGGAAAGTTTTTGATGCCGCCTCGATGGTTTGCTCACACTGCGCAATCATTTCGTGCGCGTTAGAACCTGCAGTTTGGAACACGGCTACCGCTATGGATGGATTGCCGTTGGTTTCGGTGTTGCTTGAATAGCTTAATGAGCCTAATTCTACCTTGGCAATATCACGCAGGCGCAAAATCTGCCCATTAGTAGATGAACGAATTACTATGTTTTCAAACTCCGAAGGTGATTTTAAACGGCCTTTGTATTTTAAAACATACTCGAAAGACTGGCTGCTGTTTTCGCCTATTTTACCCGGAGCAGCTTCAATGTTTTGCTCGGCAAGCGCGGCGTTTACGTCATCAGGAATTAAGCCATAAGTAGCCATAACATCCGGCTTTAACCAGATACGCATCGAATAATCCTGCTGGCCAAATACACTGGCCTCGCCCACACCATTTACACGTTTGAGTTGCGGAAGCAGGTTGATGTTCGCATAGTTTTGCAAAAAGGTCTGGTCGTAAGATTTGTTGGTACTGCTCATCGCAAATACCATCACCATACTGCTTTGCTGTTTAGCGGTAGTTACACCCGCTTTGGTAACCTCGGCAGGTAGTAACGGCGACGCTTTTGACACCCGGTTTTGCACGTTTACCGCAGCCAGGTCGGGGTTGGTGCCCAGCTTAAAATAAACGGTAATTTTAGCGCTACCGTCGTTACTGGCGGTCGAGGTCATGTAAGTCATGTTCTCCACACCGTTAATCTGTTCTTCGAGCGGAACAATAACGCTGTTCATTACCACATCGGCGTTAGCGCCCTGGTAAGAGGCCGAAACCACCACCGTTGGCGGTGCAATTTCGGGATATTGGGAGATAGGCAGGGTAGTTAGGCCCAGTATACCCAATATAACGATGATGACTGATATTACGGTTGATAATACCGGTCGTTCAATAAATTTACGTAACATTATAAAGTGTTATGTTGAAAGCCTGCATAAAATTCACTGGCTGTAAATAGGATTAGTTTAAGTCTTTGTACACTGCGCCATCAGCCTGCATGTCGGGCTTAACGGCGGTGCCATCCTGTAAATTAGAGGTACCTTCCAAAATCACGGTATCACCGGCTTTTAGTCCGCTGGTTACCACGTAGTACTGGCCCGTAGCTAGGTCCATAATTTGTATTTCGGTATTTTTTACCTTGCCGCTGCCATCTACCACAAATACAAAGCGTTTGCCCTGCAGCTCGTAGGTTGCCTTTTGCGGTATTACAATCACATCTTTCAGGTTTTGCGGTATGCGTACAGTTGCGCTACCGCCACTGCGGATTAAGCGCATCGGGTTAGGGAAGGTAGCCCTTAAGCTGGCCGAACCGGTCTGGGTATTAATTAAACCGCTTACGGTCTCTACCCGGCCTTTTTCAGGATAATTGCTGCCGTCAGACAGTATCAGTGATACCGGAGGCAACTTGCTCAGTTTGGCTTCGAGCGTACGGCCTTCATAATGTCTCGCAAAATCAAGCAACTGCTTTTCGTTAAGCGAAAAGTAAGCGTAAATGTTACCGATGTTAGATACAGTAGTTAATGGCTGCGCCGTATTGCTGTTTACCAAGCTTCCTAATTTGTAAGGGATGGTACCTACCACACCGTTAACGGGGCTGGTTACTGTAGTATACCCTAAGTTGGTACGCGAATTAGCCAGGTTGGCCTTAGCCTGTTTTAAAGCAGCTTTGCGGGCTTGCAGTGTCAACTGCGCCGACTCTAATTCATAATGGCTGATGATATCTTTCTCAACCAGTGGTTTGGTTTTATTTACCTGTAACTGGGCGGCGTTAACATCGGCCTCGGCACTGCTTACGGCTGCAGCCGAGTTATTAACGTCCTGGGCATATTGCGGTGCACTAATGCGGAACAGTATCTGTCCCTTTTTTACCACCGAACCTTCATCGATATAAATATGGTCGATATATCCGTCAATTTTTGGGCGGATTTCGATGTTTTGCTGACCTTGCAGGGTAGCGGGGTAATCGCTGTTTAAGGTGGCACTTCTTGCCGATACTTTAAAAGCAGGATAGGCTTGTACAGGCGGCGGACCACCGGCTGCAGGAGCTCCGCCTGCCTGCTGATTATTGTTGCCGCATGCCGACAAAAGCAACAGCGCAGAACTGATTACAGTTGCAGATAATAGTCTGGTTTTCATTAAAAGAGTGTTGTTTAAAAAAATATACATGAGGGTTGTAAGGCTGTTGATAAATTAGTTTGACAATTTTGTCAAATTTTGAGCAAAAAAAATTATTTGAATATCATGTCGCAAATCAGCTTTTTGCGTTCACTGATAACATCCTTGAACTGTTCGTCCGATAAGTTGAAGAATTGTTTGTATATGGGAGCTGTAATCATGGGGTACATCATGAGCGAGAACAGGTTCATCATAAAATGAATGGGATTCATCCGGGTAAGGTTCCCGTTATCCATCTCGGTCTCTATCTGCTTTAGAAAATTGCTCACCTTAGTGTTTTTTTCTTCAAAGCATATTTGCGGGCCTACCGAGTTAATTTGGGTAATCAAAAAAACTTCCTGGTAAGGGTAGCGCATGGTTTGGTCTAAAAACACATCAATCATGTGCTCTACTTTTTTCTTAAACGGCAGGTCAGAATTCATTACGCTTTCCAGCCGGCCATTGGTTTCTTGCATGGCATCTTTAAAAACCTGCTCAACCAACTGGTCTTTTGAGCGGAAATAATAGTGTAATAAAGTACGGCTTACCCCGGCGGCATCGGCTATATCCTGCGTGGTAGAGTGTAATTTGCCTTCTACAAAATACACCCGCTTGGCCGTGTCTATAATTAACTTTTCGGTGCTGTTATCTTTGATTCCCATTGATTTTACAAAAATGTCAAACATTTTTGATAAAAGAGGTTTTTGGGCACTTGATTGTTTCTTTACAGTTGAAATATGAACATTTCGTGACTTTTCGAATGACGGTAACTGCGTGCATTGATTAATTGTTGGCGTTAACATCATCATTTGAATTTGCGGTGGCATACAAACTATTTATTCTTGATAGTGTTAATTCATCAAACATCTATCACCATGAATAATTTTTTTAGAGCACTTATTGCCGGGTACGGGGCAAAAAAGTTAGGCGGAGGTTGCCTTTCTACTATCGTTATATTTATTGTTATTTATACTTTACTGGGTAAATGTAACGAGTCGCCTCGTGCTGCCATGCGTCCGCAAAACATCAAAAACACTACTACGCATAGCATAGTGTATACACCGGTTCAAAAAATTAACCGTTAATATATCGCACAAAATATACGCATAGACTGAAACAGGCTTAGTTTCAGAGATTCAAGCCGGAATTAAATGAATGATTTTCGTTCGTTTGATTCCGGCTTGTTTATGTGATGCCTTTTAACGCCTTTGTGCTTTCAAAGTGCTTTTTATCGCCATATTCTCTTTCAAAATTTTAAGCATAACCATTTCCGTAATTAGTGATTGATAAAATACAGCAATTAGGTTAATTTGTGGCTTCCTTAAGCGGAGTTACAATTGTGCGGTTATATCAACCTCTATGGGCATAAAGTACTTCATGGCCATTGTTGCCGTTTAAAAGGAGATGATTAATCATCCATATAAAATAAATGAGTAAAATATTTACGATAACAGAAGGCTTGGAAAACCTGGGTGCTTTGCGCACGGGTGGTCAGGGCTCGGTGTACAAGGGTAAAAGACAGGGTACGCTGTACTCGGCTATTAAATTGCTGCCCACGCCCATCATGAGCGAAAGTGAAGATGACCGCGGCTATCGCAATTATCAGAGTGAGGTGGCCAAGCTACAAAAGGTTAACGAGCAGCCTAACCCGCATGTGGTTAAAATTCGCAGCTTCGGGCTTACCGATAGTGGCTCGTTTCCGTTTATCGAGATGGAATACATTGAAGGGCCCGACCTCAGCGAATTACTGCAGCCACCGCATGATCCTGTTTTTAGTCTAAAAGAACTCATTAAGGTTGCCGACCAGTTAGCTGATGCTTTAGCGCATTGCCATAAAGTAGGTGTTAAACACGGCGACATCAAGAGCAACAACGTTAAGTATAATATTAATACAGGTAACTATGTGCTGCTGGACTTTGGCTTAGCCATCTTAACCGACGAGCAACGCCGCAGCTCGGTAAGGCACGCCGGAGCCATTGAGTTTATGGCACCCGAGCAGCACGAGGGTGGGCAGATGCTGCCACAAACCGATGTTTACAGCTACGGCGTAATTTTGTACGAATTGTTAGCCGGCGAAGTACCCTTTACCTTGAGCGGTAATAGCGAAACAGGCCGAAATGCTGTGATGCTGGCACATTTGGAGCAAGCCATACCCGACCCCATTGCAAAACGCGAGCAAAAGCTACCGGCAGAATGGAGCACAGAAAGGCGCCGCCAGGAAATGCAGGTACCGCACTGGCTGCTGCAATTAATTGCCAAATGCCTGGAGAAAGACCCGGACAAAAGGTACCGCGACGGATTGGAACTGCAGCAAGCCCTTACCGAGGGTAGTTTAGCGGCCAATGCGCCTTACCTTAACACGCCGCAATCGCAAAATGTGCCCGATGTGAGCACCGCCCTGCAAGACGAGAATCAGCGTTTGCAAAACCAGGTACTGGCACTGCAACAGCAGATAGAAAGCGCACCTAAGGCAGAGCCGGATGAGGATGAGTCGAACGTGGTATTGTCTAAGCCACTGTTTTTTCTGTTTGTGTTTTTACTGGTGGTGTTTATGGGCTTTTCGGTTTACTCGGCGTTTTTTAAGCGTGAGCCTATACCTGAGGTTACTGAGCAAGGGAGCAATACAGATACTACCCAGCTTAAAACAGACACTGGGGCGGTAAGTCAGCCAACTCAAGCTTACAACCCGGACAGTATCAGCGATGCCATTATGCGTAAACGTAAGCGTGACTCGATTATACAAGCCAGCATTGACAGTGTTAGGCGTGCCACGCAGAAAGCCCTGGAAGATAGGCAAAGAGACAGTGCTAATATGCAAGCCGATACGACCCAAAGCCCTCAGGAATAAATTTAGTTGAATTGATTAAATAGAATAGCGTGTAAGCAATTATCAGGGCGACGGCAAAACATCCGCACGGATTTGCCTGTTCTGCTACCTCGTCATTGCCAAGCACTGTAACTTACTTTTATGGAAACCAAACCTAATTTTTGGCAGCGTTTAGGTATACAAGACTGGTTTTTAACCAACGAAAGCCAGCCTGTTGCCAGCGCAGCCCCGGCACTTACTCCCGAAGTGATTTATAAGTATATTGTTGAGAAATTTCAGGAGTCTATCAACGAATTGTCGTTTGCCGGGCGGGTGGTATTTTATCATGAATTTATCATCAGTTTTAATGCTGATGATTACCGCGAGTTTAACGACAACAAACAAGGCATCATTGGCCTGATTGTGCAGGAATGCGTTAAAAAATTTTACGAGATATTAAAAGGCTACCGCGAAGCCGGAAAAACCGTGGAACCTTCGGGCTCTAAATGGGTATTCCGGGTAGTTACCCATCCCGACTATGCCCGCGGCGATAAAGGCTTTATCGGCAAATTGCTGCCAGATAGCAGTGCGCCGCAAAAAAAGGAAGAAAACCTGCGGGTTACCTTCATCCCGAGGCAAACCGGGATAGCGCAAACCTTTGACGTAAACCAGGAAGTGCTTAGTGGCTTTACTTACTATAGTGATGGTTATTTCGAAATCCCTTACGAGGAGCAGCTGGAATATGATGCCAAAGAGGTGAATGATAGCAAACCCGGCCAGGCAGTAATTGCCCGCCTGGAAACCATCATCCCCGACAAACAGTTTGCCGGTAAAAAGGTAGAGTACCTGATGAAGAGCGAGGAAATCATCGTCACCGGTAAAGAGGAAACCCGCGAGGGCGACGAGATATTTAAAATCCCGTCCGACTGGGTAAGCGTACCTCATTTGTATATCCGCTACAATAAGGCCGACGGCAAGTTTTACCTGGCCTCTTTTGGTGAGATGACTACTTTGAACGAAAACCTGGTACAGCATAGCGATATCAATGCGCCCGTTTGGGTAGAGCTGCCGGTTAATTCGCGCATGTTGCTCAACGGCATTATTGGTTTAAATTTATTTAAAGCTTAACGGTATGTCGCAAATATTATCGGTAGGGTTGTTAGTATTGGTAGTGGGCTTATTGGGCACACATTTTTTTGACATTAAAAATTCGGGAAAGCGCAATGGCTGAGAACTATTTTGGACTAACCGATACCGGCAGGGTGCGGGATAACAACGAAGACACCTTTATTGCCCAGCAAACTGCCAACGGGTTAATTGTTGCTTGCGTTATTGATGGCGTTGGCGGTTATCATGGCGGCGAAGTAGCTGCCGAAATTGCCCGGCAGGAAGTGATTAACCAACTGAACCGAACCCAGGGCGATATTATTGCAGGAATGACTGCCGCATTTAAACAAGCCAGCAAAAACATCTACCAGCGCCGCAAAGAAGAAAAGGAACTGGAGAGTATGGCCTGCGTTGCTACCCTGGCTGTAATAGATATTACGTCTAATCAGTTTTATTATGCCCACGTAGGCGACACGCGTTTGTATTTGCTGCGTGATGGTTCGCTGGTAAAGATTACCAAAGACCATTCTTTTGTAGGTTTCTTGGAAGATTCGGGCCGGTTAACAGAGAGTGCCGCCATGAATCATCCTAAACGGAACGAAATCAATAAAGCCTTAGGCTTTGATACCGCCATTGCTACCGACGAAAGCTACATCGAAACGGGCCAATCGCCGTTTTTGCCCGGTGATGCCTTGCTGTTGTGCAGTGATGGCCTCACCGATTTGGTAGACAAAGAATTGATGACCCGGATTGTAACGCAACCGGCTACGCTTGAGCAAAAGGCCGCTCAGCTCATTGATGCAGCAAACCGGGCTGGCGGCAAAGACAATATCACGGTAGTACTGGTACAAAACGATAAAACATCACAAAAAAGCATAGCCAGGATGCCGGCAAGCCCGGGAAAAAAAAAGGAGCCGGTAAATAAGCCCGATACCATCATCAACAGAACAAACGAAACGGCGGCTGTACCGCAGCAAGCCCCAACTGTTGTTGAAGTTAAGAAGAGTAGCAACTGGTCGCTTGTTTTTGGTTTGCTTAGTTTAATCTTTTTAGGCACCACGATTTGGCTTTACATGCAGTTAAATGCCAAACAAAACCAACAGTCAACACCGTTGGATACCGCTGCCATCAGGCAGCCCGGCGCCATGCAAGTCAAACTTCAAAATGCCATCAATGCTGTTAAAGGCGATACGCTTACCTTATCAGATACAGCTTATAAAGCGCCAGTCCTCATCAGCGACAGCCTGGTGATTGATAAGGATACCCTTTACATTAAAACTAAAGGCAACGTTCGCTTACAGCGCGACTCGGCTTACGCCGGTCCCGGCCTTATACCTGGTGAAACATGTAAGTATTTAGTGATTGACGGTTTGCAACTACAAGGTTTTGATACCGGTATAGCTTTACAAAATACAGCTTTAGAGTTAAGGGGCGTTCAGTTCATCAACTGTAAACAACCGGTAAGCAATACTTATCTGTTTACCGATAACAAGCGTATTACCGCCAAAATTGGGGGCGTTAGCTTCCGGGCCGATTCTCTAACTACTGCAAAGCCTAATGGAAACAAATAAAGTTGAGGCACAGGGCAGGGGTAAAGAGCGGATTTTTTTACTGCTCATCACCATTTTATTAGGTTTACTTTTTTACCGCTTATATACAGTATTACAACTGCGTTTTGCCGATGTTGACCAGCGGCTGACCGATGGCACGATGGTCAACCTCAATGCAAAAAATCCGGCAGAAAACTTTAGAGATCTATTAATCAAGGGATATTATTTTGATGACAAACGCGACATCAATCTAATTGAATCTGTTGTAGCACAAGGCATCGGAACCGGCGAAAAGATTGACAACATAGGCGAGCTCAACAAGCGTAAATATTACCTCAATGCCGACGAGGCTTTTGCCAAAGGCGGCACTTCGTTTAAAAAGCGTGTTGCTGCATCCCGGTCATTATTAGGTTACACCGGGGCCGACTCTGTTAGGTTTAAACAAGAGCAGCGTAATCCGCCCGAATTGCCGTCGGATGTTGATTTAACCATAGGCGAATACAGCATCGAGGGTAAAATTGTTAACAAAGAGCAGCCTGTAGGCGGCGTGCTGGTGCGCCTGGAAATGATTTTGCCGCAAGATAGTATTGTGAACGATGAGGTAGGCGAAGACATCAAAACTACCACCGAAACCAGCCGTACATTTACTAAGCAATATATACCCGACAGTGCAGGTAAACGTCATTTACAAGCCTTAACTGCCTACGCCCGCACCAATGCCGATGGCGAATTTGAGTTTAAAAATCTGCCGACAGAAAAAGCATTCCGGGTTTTGCCTCTGCAGCCCGGCTACCAGTTTGGTACCTCGCAAGGGGTACAAAGCCTGGATGGTGATGAAGAGTTTACCTTTCATCAGCAGCCTCATACCATCAGGTTGCTTTCAACCCGCGATTTCAACATCCTTAAAAAAGAAAAATCGCTGATTGTACGTACCCCGCAAGAGTTTAATCGCTGGTTTTTTATCATTGCCGGATGTTTTGTGATGAGCTTCCTGCTCATCCACTTGGTACTGTCAGCCAAATTCAGCAGCGCCGACCAATTGATTTTGCCGGTGATTATGACGCTGACCGGCTTATCGTTCCTGACGCTGCTGAGTTTACAAGACCCTTTGCGTGACCGTTTTTTGGCTAAGGACACGTTAGTCTATTTAGGCATTGGTACGGCCGTAACCATGGCTATGCTAACGCTTAACTTACGCCGCTTTACCACCGATTCGGCTTTATACCGCTTGTTTGTATTTAAAAATACGCCAAGTGCAGGTAACGGCTGGCCGTGGGCGGTAATGGCGGCAGGCTTACTGGCCTTAACTATTTTGTTTGGTACGGGCCCCGAGGGTAGCGGTGTTAAAGTGAACTTGTTTGGCTTTCAACCGAGCGAGATTGTTAAATACTTGGTGATATTTTTTCTGGCTGGCTTTTTTGCCGCTAACGAGAAGCTGATAAGCGAATATACTACCTGGACCAAGCGCTGGTCTTTTTTCTACTTCGCATTGGTAGCCATCCTGGTTACGTTGATGCTGTTTTTGCTGTTAGGCGATTTAGGTCCGGCCATGGTGGTATGCTTTACGTTTATTACGCTCTTCTCGTTTTCGCGTGGTGATTTCGGCTTTATGGCTTTGGCAGTCATCATTTATGTATTAGCTTCATGGCTACTAAAAAATGTTTGGCTCTCGGCACTGGCAACAACAGTCGTGATTGCCTTGCTGATGCTTTTCCAGCGTCGGCAACTGAGTGAGTCGGCGGTGACGGTGCTGGTAATTATGGCGGCTTTCCTCACCATCGACCAGATACCTTACCTGGATAAAATCTTTCCGGGCCCGGTTCAGCGTTTGGTTGACCGCAAGGCCATCTGGCAGGATGCCTGGAACAATGAGGTTTACGGTGGCGACCAGGTAGCCAACGGTTTGTGGGCCATGTCGAGCGGCGGTGTTTCCGGTCAGGGTATCGGCGAGGGTTTTGCCAAAACCATCCCCGAGGCACATACCGATATGATACTGCCCTCTATGGGCGAAGAATTTGGCTGGACAGGTATTGTCTGCATATTTATCCTGTTTTTGATTTATCTGCATCGTGCTATTTTAATCGGCCGCCGAACGGGTACACCTTTTCTGTTTTATTTATGTGCAGGCATAGGCGTATCCACCTTTGTACAGTTTTTACTGATTGCCGGCGGTTCTACCGGGGCATTGCCTTTGTCGGGGGTGTCACTGCCATTTCAAAGTTATGGCGGGTCGTCGCTAGTAGCCAATATGCTTGCATCGGGCTTTTTGCTATCCGCATCTATGGTGCGGGGTACACCGGTGCAAATGGCCTATATCTCCAAACAGCAAGACCGCAACCTGGTGCCTGCCTTGTTAGCGGCTTGTGTGGGCATCATATTGCTTACCGTCAATGTGTCGCGCTACTTGTTTGATAACAAAAAGTGGGTGGTGCAGCCTGCGCTGGTGGCCGATAAAAGCGGTGCCCGCATGTTTAGCTATAACCCGCGCATTGCTATATTGATGAACCGGCTGCAGGCAGGTAACCTGTACGACCGTAACGGTGCCTTGCTGGCTACCAGCAAACCCGAAACCATCCGCAAGCAACGAAGTAAACTGATAAGCGCAGGTGCAGGTAATTACAATTTAGACTCGGCCATGCACAAACGGCTCGACCGCTATTATCCGTTCGAAGAACAAACCTTCTTTTGGACGGGCGATGCCAACACCGGCGTTTTTAACGGCAGCAGCAACGGCTATTTTGCCGAATATGAGCATGCGGCTGAGTTGCGTGGTTTTGAACTACCAACCACCCATTACAACGTAACGGCCAACCGCTATCGCGAAGACCGCTTTTTAGCACGTGGTGTTAAAGAGATGGGCGTGGTTAAAAAAGATTATAAGGCATTAGCGCCCCTGCTACTGGCGGGTATCAACAGTAAAGAGGTAGATGCATTTCGCAACCGTAACCGCAATGTCCAGTTAACCATTGATGCCGGTTTGCAAACCAGTATACAGAAATCACTGGCAACCGATACATCGCTGGCCGATAACCGGGTGTCAGTAGTGGTAATGGAAGCCAACACCGGTGATGTACTGACCTCAGCAGTTTACCCCTTACCGCCCGTGCGCGATTGGGAAAAACTTACTATGACCACGGCTGAGCAGAACCAGTTAGCCGGATGGATGACTACCTCCGATTTAGGGTTCACCACAGCAACACAACCTGGTTCAACCGCTAAGGTACTCACCGGCTTAGCCGCATTTAATAAATTGGGCTTGGCAGCAGCCGATGTAAAATACCCGGTTTATGCTCGCGAGCGTATACGTACCAAGGGTATCGAGCCTGATGAAACCGGCATGATTAGTATGGAACGGGCTATTGTTAAATCCAATAACGTATATTTTATTAAACTCGCCAACCAGCAACATCTGGAAAATCAGATGACGGATTTGTACTTAAAAACCGGCATGTTTTTGCACGGCGTAGGCGGTTACTATTACAGCCGGGGTACTGTTGATTCTGTTCAGGAAGATAAATGGCGCAAGCTTTGGAAAAAAACTGAGTTTAACACCAAACCCCGTTACGACCCTAACAACATACACCGCACACGGGCCAAAGGTATATCGGGTATGGCCTGGGGCCAGGGCGAGTTAATTGCCACCCCGGCAGCCGTAGCCAGGCTGGTGTCAGGCGTAGCCAATAACGGTGTATTGGTTAATAATCGTTACGTTTTAAAAGTAAGCGCAGATGAGCAGCCTGTTAAAGTCGGTGTCAAACTGGCCAATCAGCCGCAATATGCTGATTTAATGCGGAGGTACATGATTGAGCAAAGTGCCCCTAAAGCCTATACGCTCGGCATTGCCGTAGCCGGTAAAACCGGAACGCCCGAACGTATCTGGAAAAAGCAACAGATTAACGATGGCTGGTACACTTTTTTTGCACCTAAAGCTAATGGCAATGGTAACATGGTAGTGTGTGTGCGTATAGAGGCTACTAAAGGGTCATCGGATGCAGTGAAGCTGGCGGGGCGGCATGTGGTACCTTTTTTGCTTCAAAAAGGATATATCAAAAGCATTGTTCCACAAGCAACAGAGTAACCAAGAGCAGCAGTAACAGACTGCTTAAACCTTTTGCATTAATAACAGTATAAGTAAAAACTGATGTTTAATTTTTTCAAAAGCGGTGCAGACGAGCGACCCACTGATGTAAAAGGTGTGCGTTATGCCTTGCTGCAATTTATAAAACAAGAACTGCAGAAAGCAGAGGGTGGCGAAGGTGCCAACATCAAGGGGTTGTGCTTATACATCAACGCCAATGCCGCCGAGCAGCATATTTACGAAACTGCGGCTTATGCTGAGCAACCCGAAGAGTTTAGAGAAGAGATACAAAAAATAGCCGATGATTATGCATTGGCTTTGCCTGATAATTGGACGCTGGATGTAATTTATGAAGATAATGTACCTGAAGAAGCCGTAAAGGCAACTAACGTAGATGCAGCTATTTTTATCAAAACCAGCCGTCACTTTATTAAGCAAACCGCTACCGCCTACATTATAGTGTTAAGCGGAGAGGCAGAAAAACCGGAGTATGTAATTACTTCCGAGAGTGGCAAGATAAATATAGGTCGCGATAAAAAGGCGCAGGCTGATGACGGATTCTTTCGCACTAACCATATTGCGTTTCCGTCCGATACCGAGAACCAGAGCAACCGTTATGTAAGCCGTCAGCATGCGCATATCGAATGGAATAATGACAATTCCCATTTCATGATTCATGCGGATGAAGGGGGCGTGCCGCCACGTAATAAAGTGAAGATTAAAGTGGCAGCAACCGAAGAAATGGTTAAACTGCACTCTGCCGAGATTGGCCATCCCTTAAATGAGGGTGACCAGATTATCATAGGCGAATCTGCCGTATTGCAGTTTAGTAATAAACCGTTGGCCAATGAGTAAAGTATTTACAATAACAGAAGGCTTGGAAAACCTGGGTGCCTTGCGCACCGGTGGGCAGGGCTCGGTATACAAGGGCAAAAGGCAGGGCACAATTTATTCGGCTGTAAAGCTGCTGCCCACGCCCATCATCAACGAAAGTGAAGACGACCGCGGCTATCGAAATTATCAGAACGAAGTAGCCAAACTTCAAAAAGTCAATGAGCAGGCCAACCCGCATGTAGTCAAAATTTACAGTTCCGGTTTAACCGACAGTGGCTCATTTCCGTTCATCGAGATGGAGTACATTGAAGGGCCCGACCTTTGTGAACTGCTGCAAGCCCCGCACGACCCTGTTTTTAGCCTGAAAGAACTCGTTAAGGTTGCCGACCAATTGGCCGATGCCCTGGCGCACTGCCACAGGGTAGGGGTAAAGCATGGTGATATCAAAAGTAACAACGTCAAATACAATGTTCATACCGGCAACTATGTGTTGCTGGATTTTGGTTTGGCTATATTAACAGACGAGCAGCGGCGCAGCTCGGTAAGGCATGCCGGGGCCATTGAGTTTATGGCTCCAGAGCAGCACGAAGGGCAAATGCTGCCGCAAACCGATGTATATAGTTACGGTGTTGTTTTGTACGAGTTACTTACAGGCGAGGTGCCTTTTGCATTAAATGGTAACGGCGAAACTGCCAGAAACGCCGTGATGTTAGCGCATCTGGAGCAGGCTGTACCTGACCCCATCATCCGACGTGCGCTGCGTTTACCCAAGGGATGGGACGAAGATAAGCGTAAACAGGAGATGCAAATACCGTCCTGGTTGCTGCAACTGATTAAGAAGTGTCTGGAAAAAGACCCGGCTAAGCGGTACAATAACGGGATCGAGTTACAGCAAGCCCTTACCGAGGGCGGTTTGTTGGCGGCCGAATCTCATACGTCATCGGCAGTAGCAGCTACGGAAGTTACTGCCTTGCAGCAAGAAAACGAACGCTTACAGGCAGAGTTGCTTCAATACCGGCAAAAAGAAGAGCAATATCAAAATCAGTTATCGTCACTGCAAACGGTAGCCTTGGCAGCGGGTGGCCGCTACAATCCTGAAAAAGGGGTATACGAATCAAACAAAGATATTGTGCACCTGCCTAAGCGTTGGTTTGTAGGCCTGGCAGGGGTTGCGGCGTTGTTTATTGCGCTGTTTTCGTTTTCTTTTTTCTCCAAATCTAAAACGCTTGGCAATACCGAAACCGCGACAGTAAAGGTTGATGAAAACTATAAGTCGCCGTTTATATTTTTAAGTAAGCGTTATCAGGATAGCGTGAAGGCCGTTTATATTAAACCGCCGGTACAGCAAGCAGCGCTTAAACCGGCTGATGAAAGGGTTGGGCCACCGGGCTGGGCCAAACATCGCAAAAAGTTTAAAGGCAAGCATCGTAAAAAGTTTTTGGGTCTTTTTTAGGATATAAATGGTCGTTTCTTCGGCTTTCAGATACTGATTTTTATCAGCAAAAAATACAAAAGTGTATTAACTGTTGCTTAAAAATTAAACTGAAACTACTAATTTGCAAAACTGCTGCAGATGTAGCAGGTTTATACACCTATATCTGAAAACGTGTCCGAAACTTTTACCTTTTTAAAAGGCGGTGGCCTGATGGGCGAATTAATGCGCGCCACCAACTGGTCCGAAACTTCCTTCGGCTCGCCTGATACCTGGCCCGACAGCTTGCAATCGGCCGTGAGTATTGCTTTAAACTCCGGTTTCCCTATTGCCGTTTATTGGGGAAGTGATTTTTCGTTGTTGTATAACGATGCCTGGAGCAGCATACCCGCGCAAAAACATCCATGGGCGTTAGGTAAACCCGGTGCAATAGTATGGCCCGAGATATGGGAAGGACTTAAAGAGGAATTTGAAAGCGTGCTGCACGAAGGTGCATCTTACCGCAGACCCGATGCCTTACTATTAATGAACCGTAACGGTTACACAGAGGAGTGTTATTTTGATTACACCTTATCGCCGGTAATGGCTAAAGACGGTACGGTTGGCGGTGTATTTAACGCCGTTATCGAAACCTCATATAAATATATTCATGAGCGCCGTAATCAATTGTTGCTTCAGTTAATACACAGTGCTAACAAATCACAAACGATAACGCAGGGGCTAAGCGATGTAATGCAGATATTGGGTAATTCGCGCCCGGATATTGCTTTTGCCGCTTTATACCTAAGTGACGAACACCAAGTTACCCAGGTAAGCCTGAAAGCCTACGACAACATTACAGTAGAGCAGCTTACTGCTTTTCAGCAGTTGTGTGATGTGGTGGCTATCAGCGGTAAAGCTTTTTTTATCGGGCAACTAAACGACTATGTGTCAGCACCGGTGGACAGCTTATGGCCCGAGCCTGTACAAGAAGCTTTAATTGTGCCCGTTAGTAATGATAATGCCCGGTTAAAAGGCTGTATGATATTAGGTGCGTCGCCACGTAAACGCATTGACGCAGACTACCGGCAGTTTTTAGAGACTACCGGGATGCATGTGGGTACTTTAATCAATAACGCTCAGGCGCACGAGATGAGTGAGTCTTACCAGCGCGAACAGGCCCTGAACGAGGAACTGGGCGCATCTAACGAGGAGCTTTCGGCTGCTAATGAAGAGCTGGCTGCAATTAACGAAGAATTGCAGCAGACCCAGCAACGCTTAAACAGCCTGAACATTCATCTGGAAGAACGTATTGAAAGCCGGACGTTTGAACTGGCTGCTACCAACGAAGAACTTTCATCGACCAATGAAGAGTTGCTGACTATTAACGAGGAACTTTACGCCACCAAGCTCGACCTCGAAAAAACTGTAAAAGAACTGGCTGCCAGCCAGGAGCAGTTCCGTTTTTTATTGAATGCCATACCACAACAAGTATGGACAGCAAAACCCGATGGCAAGCTCGATTATGTGAACCAAACGGTAAGCCTGGATTTTGGTTACCAGCCAAGCGAGGTAGTCAACCACGGCTGGCACAAGCTTATTCATCCTGATGATTTGCCTGGCTGTTTGAGGGCATGGCACAAAGCGCTGGCCTCGGGCAACGAGTATGTCACTGAATTTAGGTTGCGGATGCGCAACGGCGAACACCGTTGGTATTTGAGCCGTGCCGTGCCGCTGATTGAAGATGGAGCCATCAAAATGTGGCTGGGTACCAATACGGATATTGATTTGCAAAAAAGCAATGAGCATAAAAAAGATGAGTTTTTATCGATTGCCAGTCATGAGTTAAAAACACCACTTACCAGTATAAAGGCATTTAACCAGTTAATGAGCCGGGCTAAAGACAGCGAAAAACTTCACGGCTTTATCAAAAAGTCGGCCGAGCATATATCCCGCTTAGAAAAGCTGATTAACGATTTGCTGGATGTTACCCGAATTAATGCCGGCAAAATGGATTACAACATGGCCCCATTCAACATGGCCGATTTGATAATGAGCAGTGTTGAAGCGGTACAACTTACCGCGCCGGATTATGAAATCATCATCCAAGAAAATGCCGACGTAACTTACACCGGCGATTATTTTAGGTTAGAGCAGGTAGTACATAACTTTTTAACTAATGCTGTTAAATATTCGCCTGATAATAAAACCGTCATTGTAAACGCCGTGGCCAAGGATGACAGCATCATTGTTTCGGTACAGGATTTTGGTATTGGTATAGCGCAAGACCACCTGGATAAGTTATTTGACCGCTACTACCGGGTAGATAATACCGCCATGCGTTTTGAGGGTTTAGGTCTGGGATTATTCATCTCGTCCGAAATTTTAAAGCGCCACCAGGGCACCTTTTGGATTGAGAGCGAACAAGGTAAAGGTTCCACCTTTTATTTTAGGTTGCCATTAGTAAAAAAAGATGAGCGTCGGGAATTGATGATGGCCGATAATTTTTACCGGGATAACCACATCACGCTGCAGTACAGTACAGAACACAATTATGTAGCAGCAGATTGGACAGGTTACCAAACGGCAGATACCGTAAAAAGCGGCTGCATGCAGATGCTCAACTTAGTGAAAGCAAACAGTGCAACCCAGATACTGAATGATAATACCCATGTACAAGGCACTTGGTCGGAAGCTTCTGATTGGGTGGGGCAAGAGTTTTTTCCGATGCTCGATGATGCTGGTGTTAAATACGTAGCCTGGATTTTTTCGCCGAGTATATTTAGCCAGCTATCTGCTCAAAAAAGCGTTGATGTAAAGCAGGGTAACGTTGTAGCCCAGTTTTTTACAACTCGAGCCGAGGCCGAGCAATGGCTCAATAGCCGGGAGTAACTGATTTGTTAAAAGAGCATCTGCCGAAACAGATGCTCTCCCTATTTTAAGCATTGCCGTTGGTACGGGCGATAGGCAGGCTGAAATAGAACGTACTGCCTTCGCCCAAAGCGCTCTCTACCCAAATGCGGCCTTGCTGTGCTTCTATAAAATCTTTGGAGATGGCCAATCCCAAACCTGAGCCCGACTTGTTTTGCCCGTCGGTAGGTACCTGGAAGTAGCGGTCGAACAGGCGTTTTTTGTATTGGTCGTCAATGCCCTTACCAAAGTCGGTTACCGAAAATACCATCTGGTTACTTTCAGCATTAAGCCTGATGATAATTTTAGATTTTTCGGCACTGTAACGCAACGCGTTCGACAGAAAATTAATCAGCACCCAAGCTGTTTTTTCAACATCGGCCTGCACCTGCGGCAGGTTATCGCTTTTCACGACCTCCAACTGCACACTTTTTTGCTCGGCCTGAAATTTTACCGAGTTGATGGCATAATCGAGTATCTGCTCGGGCGCAACCGGGATAAAGTTTAATTGTATGTTGCCGGTTTCAACCTGCGAAAGCTCGAGCAATTCACTGGTAATTTTCAACAGGCGCGAGGTATCATCGGCAATATGTTCAACCAGTTGCTGTTGCTCAGGGTTCATGCTGCCAATACGCGAATCGTTGAGCAGTTTGAGGCTCATCTTGATAGATGAGATAGGTGTTTTAAGCTCGTGAGATATGGTAGCGATGAAATTGGTTTTGGCCTCATCACGTTCTTTAAACTCGGTAACGTTGCGAAGCAAATAAACCTTACCGGCAGATTTGCTGGCAATTTTAATGGTATCAGTTTGCTCGCCCAGGTTAGGTATATAAATATCTCGGCTTTGCAGTTGGAAATATGATTCCTGCCCGTCCAATACAATCTTCAGCAGTTTTACAGCTGCGGTATTACTCAAAATGGAGCGGAATAAGTCGTTGCTTTTCTCCAGTTCGGCAGTGTTTTGGCCAACTACTTTGCCATCGGTTAGGTTAAGTACTTTACGGGCAGCGCTATTAATAAACAGTATTTCGTGGTCTTCATTTACACCCACAATGGCATCCTGCATTTGCTCAATAATGGTTTCAATACGTCGTTTTTCTGACAGGATGGTGGCCACGTTGCTGTTTTCCCACTCGTTAAGGCGGATGGCCATATTGTTGAAAGCGTTAGCTACTTCGCCAAACTCATCGCCCTCGTCAAAATGTAAACGCTTGCGGTAATTTTTCTCACTAATTTCGCGGATACCTTCCAGCAGCGAGCGCAGGGGGTTGGCAATAAAGCCCGGAAAGTTTACACTAAAGCTAAACAGCACTAAAAAGGTAAACGCACCGGCCAGCCCCATAATAATACCGGCCTGGTTTACCGATGCCCTTGCCGCATCATTTTTACGCACAATAGCTTGCATGTTTAGAGCCTCAATATCGCGCAGGTGGGCACGGGCCTGCCGTTCGGTAACCTGCTGTTCAGCCAGGGAACCTTGCCCTGAGCTCAACTTTTTAAAAGATTTTCGTAAATCGGCTACTGCTTCGCCTTCTCCTTTTTCGGTGATGTTATGCTCTTCTTTCACCAGCTGCACGTCAAACAGGCGTGCGGCCTGCTCATTAAGCGGAAGCGGTGTTTCATCAAGCAGGGTACGCATCTCGCGCGTATAGCTCAAGGTTTCGTAATTATCCTTCAGGATGATTTTGGCGTTGTTGGATATGCGTTGGATGTAATAAAGAGATAGCCCGCCAAAAAGCAGCACAATGGTGAACAGGAAGCCGAAGCCGAGCCAAAGTTTAGTTTTTATTTTCATGATAATATCACTAAATCTGTTTCTGTAGTAGATAGGTTTTTGAGCAGTTCGTTAAAAATAGCTGTTTGTAAAATAACCTGAAATAAGCTTAAGTGTGGTTTGCCGATACAAATGGTAGTTACCTCGCGCTCTTGCGCCAGTTTGATGATGGTTTGGGTAATCTGGTCGCTTTTAAGTTTAATTACCTCGGCGCCAAGTTCGGTAGCCAGTTTAAAATTATTGATGAGGTGCCGCTGTTTATCTAACTTTATTTTATCCAGGCTCTCGCTGCTGCTTTGCACATACAACACAATCCAGGGCGAGCGGTAATAAGAAGCCAGTCGTGCCGTTTTACGGATGACCGTTTTAGCCGTGGTAGCGTTGGATGATATGCAGGCCAGAAATTTTTCGGCCCGGAGCTTGATTTGCTTGGGTACTTCTACATCAATTTTACGCTCCAGGTAATGGGCAACTTCTTTTAATGCTATCTCCCTTAGCTGCAATATTTTGTCACTCCTGAAGAAGTTTTGCAGTGCAGTCTCAACCTTGCTTTTGTCGTAAATCTTGCCCTCTTTCAGGCGGTCAATTAACTCGTCGGCGGTCAGGTCAATGTTTACAATCTCATCGGCCAACTGCAATACTTTGTCGGGTATACGTTCAGTAATGGCAATGCCGGTAATGTTTTCAACCTCCTCGTTCAGGCTTTCCAGGTGCTGTATGTTTACAGCGGTAATTACGCTGATGCCGGCCTCTAAAATATCAAGCACATCCTGCCACCGTTTGGCGTTTTTACTGCCTTCGATGTTAGAATGTGCCAGCTCATCAACAATCACTACTTCGGGATGCCTGTTTAAAA
>CAJYSL010000029.1 GCA_913777515.1 uncultured Mucilaginibacter sp. | reverse complement strand
TTTCGGTGAGGTGGCTATTGGCAGCGTGGCGAATGTTACTGGTTGTAATGACGCCACCCGATTTAATTTCGTGCTGAGCCTTGCCTACCAGCACACCGTACATAATAATATCTTCGTCGGCCTGTATATCATGAATCGCTACCTTATGTTTAGCAGGTACCGGGTCAATAGTGGTAAAAGTATCGGCGCCGTAAGTGATTTGCTGGCCTACGAAGATATTATTATGTACGGTGTGCTGGTAGGCAAGGCTCAGCACGAAATTAAATCGGGTGGCGTCATTACAACCAGTAACATTCGCCACGCTGCCAATAGCCACCTCACCGAAAGTAAACATGCCGCCAGCTGGCAGCAGCCGGATGTTAGTGCCTGGCAGGGCCGTACCTTTAACGGTTATCACCGTGCTGACGGCAGTGTAGGTACTGCTAATTACTGGCTGGTAATACCGATGGTGTTTTGCGAAAACCGCAACCTCGAAGTATTACAGGAAGCCTTAGTAAAGCCCTTGGGTTATGGCCGTAAAAAAACGTACGAAACCAAGGCACAGCAATTAATCAACAAAGTTAAATCGGGCGGAAGCATTGACGAGGTGCTGTATACCGAAATTGATGCTGATGATGCTGCAAGCCGCGAAAGCAAGGTTTTCCCGAATGTTGATGGTATCAAATTTTTAACACATACTGGTGGTTGTGGTGGTATCCGTCAGGATGCCGAAACGTTATGTGGTTTATTAGCCGGTTATATTACCCACCCTAATGTTGCCGGTGCAACCGTGTTGAGTTTAGGCTGCCAGAACGCGCAGGTAAGCATTTTACAGCGCGAAATAGAAAAGCGTTCGCCTAACTTCAGCAAACCGCTGTACATTCTCGACCAGCAAACTATTGGTAAGGAGTCGGATATGATTGAGCAGGCTTTGCGCAAAACGCTCGCCGGTTTAATCCAAGCCAACGAGGCTACCCGTCAGCCAGCGCCTTTGAGTAAAATTACCATTGGTTTGGAGTGTGGCGGTTCCGATGGTTTTTCGGGTATTTCGGCCAATCCAGCTATCGGTTACACCTCAGATTTGCTGGTGGCTTTAGGTGGTTCGGTGATATTAGCCGAGTTTCCGGAGTTGTGTGGTGTTGAGCAAAACCTGATTGACCGTTGCGTGCAGGAAGAAGATGCCGACCGCTTTGTTAGCCTGGTGCGTACTTATGCCCAGCGTGCAGAGGAGGTAGGCTCGGGTTTTGACATGAACCCGTCGCCCGGCAATATCAAAGACGGTTTAATTACCGACGCCATCAAATCGGCAGGTGCAGCCAAAAAAGGTGGTACCTCGCCGGTGGTTGATGTATTGGATTATCCCGAAAAAGTAGTGCAGCCAGGTTTAAATCTGCTGTGTACTCCCGGTAATGACGTGGAAAGTACAACGGCCGAGGTAGGTTCGGGAGCTAACGTGGTATTGTTTACGACAGGCCTGGGTACACCAACCGGTAACCCGATTGTGCCTGTGGTTAAAATTGCCACCAACACCAGCCTGTACAACAAAATGAGTGATATCATTGACTTAAATACAGGTACTATTATTGAAGGCGAAGAAACCATCGAACAAGCCGGCGAACGTATTTTAGATTACGTAGTTAAAGTAGCCAGCGGCGAGGTAGAAGTTTGTGCCGTGCGCCACGGTCAAGACGACTTTATCCCATGGAAACGTGGCGTGTCGCTGTAAGTGCAATCAAGATTATACTAAACAAAAATGGCCGGTGCATCAACACCGGCCATTTTTGTTTGACTGCATGGGGACTTACAAAGAAGCCCGCAAGGTTAAATAAAAAGGGTTTTCTATATGCTCGCGCCGGTTGTTAATAACCATCTGGGCAACAATTTCACCCATTTTCTGAAAATCAGTGGAGATGGTAGTTAGTCCGTTTAAGATGATTTTTTTTAATGGCGTTTCGTTGTAGGAGATGATGCCTACATCTTCGCCTATTTTTAAATCGGTTTGCAGTAGGCGCTCAATTAATACCACCACGTCGTTTTCCATGAGCGTAATATACACCTCGCCACTGTTCAACGGTTCTTCCTGAATATCGCGTACCAGTTTATAATTAAAAGCATATTGTGTGCAAAAGCTATAAAAGCCTTTCAGTATCTCGGTAGAGTGGTAAGTATGTTCGGGGAAGACAATTTTAATAGTCTGGTATTTACTTAACGGTTGCAACGCCTGCTCCAAAGCTTTAAAAATATCTTGCTCAAAGTTTTCGTATACCGCTGCGTATTCTCCCTCAATACCTTTTACCATTTTATCCAGCAAAATGAGTTTTTCTTTAGGTATTTTATTGATGACGTCGCTCGCATTTTCGTTGCCGCCATCTAAAAAGTGACTGATGATGACGTAATGCGTATAATCCTCATGAGCATTGTCGAGCAGTTTTTTAAACAGTGAAAAATCGTTGTTATAAATATATAAGTCGATAGCGGCCTGGTTGTCCAGTCCGGCTACAATGGCATCGTATATTAATTTTTTGTGGGTGCTGAGCTTGTTAAATAACAAAAATACCTTAAAGCGCTGCATGGTCTCCACGCTTTTAATGTAATAGCCCTTGCCCGGCACCGAGCCTAATATGCCAATAGATTTTAAATGTTTGTAAGCTTTCTCAGCCGTATCGCGCGATATCTCGAAATTGTAGTTCAACTCATTAATAGAAGGTAAAGTATCATTACGGTTGAGCCGACCATCCCGTACCGCCTTGGCTATAGAGTTGGCCAGTTGCAGGTATTTAGGGGTCGACGAGTAATAGTCTATCTCGATGTACTCTAAAAATGAAGTTGGTTTCATGGGCAGTAGTGTAATCGGTCGGTGCTTCTTCTGTCAGGTCTGTTGTTCAAGCATGTAAAGCCGGGCGTGTGGCTGTTCGGGTCGGATAAATAAAAAGGCCTGTCAGGTAAGCGCTAACGCGATAAGTTTATTGTCAAAATTATACTTATTTATGTTAATTTTTTATCATAGTTGCTTTTAAATTTTTGGTATAATCAGCCGGCGTTAGTAAGCTGTTACTCCAAAATAACCATGACAGTGCATGATAGCTGTGTTATACAGCTTTTCTACTTTCGCTTTAACCAATTATATTAAATTAGAGCTAATGCAGGCAGTTTTAGGAGTTATTTTTCATTTTATCGGGGGCTTTGCCTCGGGCAGTTTTTACATCCCTTACAAAAAAGTTAAGGGCTGGGCCTGGGAAAGTTTCTGGATTGTAGGCGGTATTTTTTCATGGCTTATTGTGCCGCC
>CAJYSL010000028.1 GCA_913777515.1 uncultured Mucilaginibacter sp. | reverse complement strand
CAAAACCAAATGCAAAATAGTGAGGTACAAAGTTATGCAACTTGTAGTGGTTTAACAGCAACGGTATAGTACGCATTTTTATTTTTGATGAGTACTGCGCCGAAATACTAATCCACTGGTGCTCGATGGATGGGTTGCGGAAACGGTCTAACACCTTACCGGCAAAATCTGCAGCGGTATTATAGTCAACCTCGTAAGGTATGGCCGGTGCAATTTCTTTAAGCATCAGCTGATTGATAAAGTTAGCGAACGACTCATCTTCCATTGCTTCGCTTACCGTTTTAAAGCCCGACAAAAATGCCACCGCACAACTTAAGGTATGAGTACCATTTAACAAGCGGAGCTTTAACTCCCTGAACATTTCGATGTTAGGCACAATAACTACACCTTCATCTACTTGCGAAAAACTCAATACATCCTTAACGTGCTGGTTACCTTCGATGGCCCAAAGCGAATACACTTCTGATACCACGCGTAAATCATCCTCATAACCGCAGCTTTCTTCCATAACTTTGGCCAGTTCGGGTTGTGGTTTGCCGGGTACAATACGGTCAACCAGCGAGTTGCAGAAATGATTATGCTCTTCCAGCCAGTCCATAAAGGCGGGCTCCAGCTTATTCAGGTGTGCCAGTTCCAGCACGATAGATTCAAGCTTCTTGCCGTTGTCTACAATCAGCTCGGTAGGTACAATCACCAAACCACTATCGGCGCTGCCTTTAAACGCCTCAAAGCGTGCGTACAACACCGCTAATAATTTACCCGGAAAAGACACCGGCGGATTTTTACGGATATCATCCTGTACCAGTTGTATACCAACCTCGGTGGTGTTGGATATCACTACTTTTAAATCCGGGCTTTTGGCAACTTTCAATATAGCATCCCAGTCATCACCGGCAGCCAACACCCGGCTCACGGCCGAACATACAATCTGCTCATCAACCGCTGTACCTTTGTCAATACCTTTAATGTACAAAGTATACAAGCTATCCTGGCGGTCAAACTCAGTAGCCGAACCTGTATCGGTTGATTTTACCACCACTACGCGCCCATTAAACACACCGGCCCGGTTGGCTTTGTCTATGTAATAATCGGGCAGGGCACGCAGCAATACGCCGGTACCAAACTGCAATACTTTTTCGGGCAGCTCAAATACCTTAGCATCAGGCACCATTACATCCGGCAGGTTTATCTTATTTAAGTTATATCTGGAAAGTCTCATATGCAATTCATCAATTTACGCTATTTTTTTGTGCCCAAACCGGATACTGCTTGCTCAGTATTTTGGCGGGCCACACCCCATACCAGGCATAACCGGCACGGCGTTCGTTTTCTATCTCGGCAAGGTTGTATTTTTTCTGGCTGTCGCGGCCTGAAAAGAATGGCTTGTTGGTACCAATCTCGTAATACCGTGCCCAAATGGTTGAGTTTGGGTCGGCTACTAAAACTGCATCTTTTTTAAATGGCTGACTGTTATCAGTAATGTGGTCAAAACGGTAACCGTTAATTTTAACGGCATCAAACCAGGCAACAGCATTTGCTATGGCAGCCTTAATATCGGCAGAAGGCGACGGCAGGCGCATCAAAAATTCCACAATAGCAGCCGACTCTGATGTGGCTAAACCGACCAGTTCGAACTTGCGGGCCATTACCGGCTGCAGTGTGCGGTGGTCGTACTGCTGGTTCCAGGCGGTAAGTTTACCGTTTACTTTAATCTGCGTTTTTAAAATACAATTAACACCTTGTTTCACGGCATAAGCAGCCGGGGCTACCAGTGTTTGGTCTACTACCTCAAAGCCTTTGGTATGGTTGGCAACGTTATACAACAGGTTCATCACGTTAATCATGGCGTTATCATTAAACGTAATTTGCCCCCGGTACAGGCTGCTGTCAGGATAATACTGCGGCCAGCCGCCATTGGCATATTGGGCTTTTAACAGGTAACGAATACCTTTTTCGGCCGATTGCAGATAGGCTTTATTGTTGGTTTGCTTGTAAGCGTTAACCAGGTAATTAATTTCTTTAAAAGTGGCGCTGTTATCAATGGTGGCATCAATACGGCCGGCATCTTTAAGGGTATATGCTTTTTGCGCGTCGGTTAGCGTTTTATTATAATCTACCTTTACCTCATTTACAGCTTTGGGCCAGCCACCCACGCTGCGCTGGTAAAGCAGCATGTTTTCGGCTACGGCGTCGGTAGTTTGAGCCTGGGCTGCTTGGTAAAAACCTAAACTTAAGGCCAACAGCATCATGATTATTTTCGGGCGCATCATCTTTCTCGCTTCAGCTTAGTTTAATAACGGATTCCATTGCCTGTCAAGTGCCCACAACACATTAATATCTTTAGCCGCAGGCGTGCCTTTAGCACTGTTTAAATTATTAGCAAACCAGGCATAATCGCCACCAGTACGATGACAGTTGTCGTAATAAATACGCTCGCCCCATTGCACACCGGTTGAGCTTGCCGCTTTAAATATGGGTGCATCAGCCATGTTGCGGCCAAATGTGCAGTTTATCAGATAGAATTGCGATTCGCGGTGATAGCGGCCTAATTTAAAGCCTGGGTCTCCGTCGAATTTACAGTTCACCAATACTGTTTTCTGGTTGATATTGCCCGAGCCATCATGCCAGATGGCGGCTTCTTTACTATGGCAAATAAATGTGCAGTTTTCGGCATAGGCCCAACCACGCGGGCAATAAAAATCCACGCCGCCTTCCATAGTACAATCTTTAAAGTAAAACAAGCCGGAGGCACTGTTCCAAGGGCTTACCGTATCGCCACCCAAGGCACGGAAGGTACAGTTCAACACTTTTAAGCGGGTGGTTTGGAAAGAGCGCAAAGCCATTTGGTGGCCGGTAACGCTTACTGTTTTGGTTGATGCCGGTTCGGTACCCACCTGGCAATTGATGGTAGTGTCTTGACAGTGATGAAAACCATAACCGTTGATGACCGACAAGTTTTGCAAGGTAATATCACTGCCGCGCAGATTAAGCGTGGCTACGCCCCAATCATCAGCATTACCCTGGCAGCGCCAGATATCGCGGGCAATATCCTGAGTAATGATTACGCCTTTCTCACTTTCGCCTTTTAAAACAACATGATTTTTAGTGATAAAAATCTTTTCGTTGTAAGTGCCGTTTTCTATAAGGATAAACCTGTCGGCCGTGGCGGAGTCGGGCAAACTATTGATAGCAGCTTGTATAGATTTAAAGGAACTCTTGCCCTGGGCATCAACCAACAAAGGAATATTTTTTTCGGATTGAGCCATTAGCCCAACCCAATTGAATATTAGTAAACCCCAAATCCACAAAAGCCGTTTCATTACTTACTTTGCCGGAATTTGCTTAGTTAGCCAGCTAACCACATCGTTAGCTGCCTTAAAGTTTTCGAACTCGGCAGGCAGCTTGCGGCCGTCCAGGTACTCGTTATAAAACCATGGGTCGCCCACGGCCAGTACTACGCCTCTACCATATTTAGCCATCGCTACCGCTACTTCGCCTTTTTGATTCAATATTGCTTGTCCCGGAGGCGTTAATGCAAACGTGCTGATTTCTTTGATGTAAATCTTCTTGGCTGTTTTAAACACCGGATTGTTAGCCGGAATAACTACAGCTCCCTGCTCAAACTGGCTGCCCTGCACATGGTTAATGCTATTTTCTTTAAACGTGAGGCCAAATTTGCTCATCAAGGTGTTAAAATGTTTAAACTCGGCGTTACCGGTGTCGTTATGTAAAACCAGTAATACGCCACCTTTTTTCACCCAGTCGGTAATAGCCGTAACATGGGCAGGCTCCATATATTTAGCATTCGGATTTTCTTTAGGGATATCCGGGTCTACAATGACATATACCGAAGCCGGTTTTAAATTAGCTGCCGTAGGTGCCTGATAGAGTGTGCCTAAGTTTAAGCCATAATTATTGAAGATATGACCAAATAGCGAGAAACCGTTGTTGTCCCATTCTTCCCATTTGTAATGGTAAGGCAGCAGCGTACCGGTGATATCTTTTTTGCGTTCGTCGTTAAAATAGCTGTCCAGCACCACGTTTTTATCACGGCCTGCTGCTAAGTTGGCTAAACGCTCAATCTCTACGCTGGCTTGTATAAAAGCACCCACACCTTTGGCATCGTTGGTGACTACCTTTTCGCTCAAATAATACGCGTAACTGCCATCGCGGTAAGGGTTACCGCCTAATCCGGCCACGCTTACGGTGCCATTCAGGTTGATTTGCCCATTGGCATCGGTGCTGATGAATTGTTTGATGATGCCGTTAAAGCCGGTTTGGGCCACCGTTTTAAAATATTGCGGTAAATTATGCTGGCGTACACCTTTGGCCAAAGCATATACAAACATGCACGATGCTGAAGACTCGAGATAGTTCCCCTTTTCTGTTCCTTTATCCAGCACCTGGTACCACACGCCCGATTTTTTATCCTGATATTTAGCTACCGCAGTGGCATAGCGGTTAAGAATTACCAACAGTTCGGCACGTTTAGGATGATTGACGGGCATTTGGTCTAATACGTCAACCAAAGCCATCCCGAACCAGCCCATAGCACGACCCCAAAAGTTTGGTGAAAGGCCGGTTTCTTTATTGGCCCAACGCTCTTGTTTGCTTTGGTCCCAGGCATGATATAATAACCCGGTTTTAGAGTCGCGGGCATGGCGCTCCATCAGTATAAACTGGCGGGCAATATCATTAAAGGCCGTATCTTCATGAAAAGTGCGGGCATATTCTGCGTAAAACGGTTCGCCCATGTATAAACCATCCAGCCACATCTGATTAGGGTAACGCTTTTTATGCCAGAAACCGCCCTCGGGTATACGGGGTTGCTTGCTTAACTGCGTGCGTAATGAGCTGGCCGCTTTATAATATTTTTCATTGTTGAGTACTTTGTACAACATCAGCACGGTGCGGCCATCCAATATATTGTCAATGTTGTAATCCTCCATTTTGTAGGTACGGATAGTACCATCAGGCATTACGTACTTATCAACGGTGTTTTGCAAAAACTGGAAGTATTTTTTCTCGCCGGTTTGCAGCCAAACGTTTTCGATACCTTTCCAAACTACACCCTGCTCATAAGTCCAGTGCCCGGTAGTCACGGTATCGCTCCATTTGGTCATGGCGGTTTGTGCCATGCGCTGCGACCACGGCTGCGTTTGTGCCTGCACTACGGCAGTATCGGCACCCAACAGTACACAACATGCCAAAATACTTCTCTTAAAAAGTTCCTTATATCTCATAAAACTGTTTTAAATAGTGGTGGTAAGACTATAAAAGCTTACCCGAGGTTTATGGTTATGTACCGACTACACTAAGCACCGGTACAATTGTACTTACATTTTAAAGATTTTATACCCTTACTGCCCTTAAAAATTTATGCAAACGTTCCCAAAGGGCATCCGGGTTTCAGGCTGTTAACGCAGCAGTAAATCGTTTATCAAGGCCATTATCAAACGTTTATTTGACACCATCAGGTTGCCAGTTATCTTTACCCGCCAGGATATTTTTAACAGTGTATTGCTTCGCCTCGGCCGGAGTTAACTGTTTAGACCAGCTGACCCGCTCGCCAGTCTTTGCACCCGGTCCGGTGTTTTTGTACTCGGCGTAATAGGTAGTTTTTTCTTTATCCGGAAACATGGCATCGCCTTTCCAGGGGTTCCAGCCTTGCGGAACAATGTGGCTGTCCATTTCGGTATTGATGAATACCGTCTTAGCATAGGGTCGCCACGGCCGGCCTAAAAACACTTTAGTAGCTGCACTATCGGTAATCAGTTTACAGTTAAGTAACACAAAACCATACGCCTGCCCCTGCGGTGTTGCTGCTGCTGTGATATAAGAGTTGAGCAAACTTTTAATGGTGCAGCGGTTAAACACGACGGTAGCTTCGCCAAATAAAAAATCGGTCGTTCCTTCTATATAGCAACCCTCATACAATTGCCGGCTGTTACCGGTAGCAGCATACAAGGTATCCTGGTTACCCAATAACCGGCATTTCCTGATTATGCAACGGTCGCCTTCTACGTGCAAAGCCACCGCCTGCCCTACCCGGCCGGCAGCATTTTCAATAGTGAGATTTTCGGCTATAAAATCATTGCCTTGTACCAGTACGGTATACGAGGTGTAAGTGCTCATTTTGGCATTCCCAAAAGCATCCTTCCCACCCGTAACTGCCTTGCCCGAATAGTCACTGTTAGTAATGATGGTATTTTCGGTGCTCTCGCCAATTAATGAAATTTTAGTTTTCCAGCTTGGGATTACCAGCTTTTCATGATAAATGCCCTTTTTAATATGGATAGTTACCCGCCACTGACCCAAATCGCGCACTGCATTTACAGCTTCCTGAATAGTTTTATAATTGCCGCTGCCATCCTGCGCTACGGTCAGTTCTTTAGGCCGGGTTCCTTCCTGAGCAAACAGGCTAACCGAAAGCATCAAGCCAATGATTAAAGAGCAAAGCTTTTTCATACAGCAGCTTATTTAGATACGGTTAGCACTTTACTGTCGGCACCGGGTTTAAATTCGGTTTGTTTCGCAGCTTTTGATAAATCTGCATGCAGCACCTGAATATTACCTGTACGTTTACCACCGATGCTAAACAGCAATTTGGTATCAGCTCCATAACGCAGGTTGTCAAATTTCACGTCGTTGCTGTTGCGGATAGTAATCAGCGGATTAGAATTAGTGCTTTCTACAAACACATTCTTCAGGCTGATGCCTTTGCCTTCAATTATCTCGATGCCGTTTTTAGTTTTCAGGTTGATGTTATCGAGGTTAATGTTTTTGATGCTCATTTCGGGCAAACCACGAATGAGTAGTCCCCGGTCGGCACCATTGCAAGCTACGTTGCTTACGTAAAAATCGCGGAATTGCGGTGTGGCTTCGGTTACCGGCGGCAAAGCTACATCGGTTACCGACTCGTCATCGGTTGGCGACTTGCCGGTGTAATACATATCGAACAAAATAGCACTGGTTACAATATCTTTCATGGCGATGTTCTTGATGTAGATTTTCTCAACCACACCACCACGGCCACGGGTGGTTTTAAAACGCAGACCGATATCAGTACCCATAAACGTACAGTCGGACACAAAGATGTTGCGGGCACCGCCCGACATTTCGCTGCCTATTACAAAGCCGCCATGCCCACGGTAAACGATACTGTTTTTTACCACCATGTTTTCGGTAGGCATACCACGCTTACGGCCTTCTTCATCCCGTCCGGATTTCACGCATATCCCGTCGTCACCGGCATCAAACGTGCTGTTATCAATCATGACGTTTTTGCACGACTCTACGTCAATGGCATCGC
This sequence comes from uncultured Mucilaginibacter sp., assembly GCA_913777515.1. GTDB lineage: Bacteria > Bacteroidota > Bacteroidia > Sphingobacteriales > Sphingobacteriaceae > Mucilaginibacter. Next base: position 10,283 of record CAJYSL010000028.1, on the reverse strand, counting down.
CGTTTTGTGCATTCCAGGGGTTACGTACTTTTACGCCTTGCAGGGTTAAATCCTGGCACATCAAAGTATGCAAACACCAAGCTGCTGAATTTTGAAAAGTAGTATTTTGCAACAATATCTTTTTACAGTCGGTTAGCACCAGCATATTGGGCCTGAAAAAGTCTTTATACTGTTCGTTAGCTGCTGCGCTCGACCCGGGCTCGATGTATCCCGCACGTGGTGTTTTCATCGCTTTGGCATAACTTTCGGATGGATACCATGAACGACCGTTTTCGCTAATTACGCCACCCGAGGCCACTTTGCGTTTCCATTCTTCTTCCGTCAGGCGGTCTTTGCCAATGGCACGCCAAACCTCACCGTTACCGTCAATTACACCCTCGCCCGTAATACCGATATTAACCAAGCCGGTACCCGAAATGGGCGACTCGTTACGGTAGGCCGCGTGCCCCTCCCAATTACCTTCAATCAATTTATACTGGCTTTTATCTGCCGTAAACTGTAAAAGCGCGGCACGGCTTACATGCAGGTTTACATTGTTTTTTAGTTTGATTGGCCCCGTAAGCCACAAACCACTGGGCACCAATACCACACCACCGCCTTTGGCGCTGCAAGCCGCAATGGCACTGTTGATACTTGCCGTGTTCAGCGTTATCCCATCGGGTTTGGCACCATATTTTATAATGTTAAAGGTGTCTTTTTTAAATACCGGCAGGGCTGCTTTAGGCAGGTTTTTCCAGGAATAAGACTGGCTTTGAGCCGATGCCGTTGCAAAGGCACCTAACAGTAAGCAGGTAGCCAACGCGGCGTGTTTAATATGGAACATCAGGTTTATATTAAGAAATTTTATCAAAATAATTGGTTATGACTACACCAATGCTATCTCATCTTAGCCAAACATTGGCATAAGTTATCACGTTCGGGCTTTGGTAATGTGCCCCGCCAGTTCAAGGTTAAGCTCCTGCAAACTTTGCAATACCAGTTCGGCCATGCGGCGTGCACCCAACTCGCTGAAATGGGTGTTGTCCTGGTTGCCTTTGGGATAATGCGGATTTTCGCCCGGCTCCAAGTAGTTGTACAAAAACTTAGAACTTTCGGGGCCAAGCTTTTGCAACAGGGCCTGGCTTTTGGCATCCAGGTCTATCAGCGGCACATTAGCCTGCTTAGCCACATCTCGTACAATTTGGGCATAAACGGCGTGGGTTTGCACTACATGGCCGGTACTGTCAAATTTGCGGCGGGCCACCGGGGTAATTAAAACCGGGATAGCCTGTTTGCTTTTAGCTGCGGTAATAAACAGGTTCAGATTTTTACGAAAATCATCCTCTGTAGTAAAGCTTTTTTTGGTCGGCACCTCGTCGTTATGCCCAAACTGAATCAAGAGATAATCGCCTGCCTTCATGCCTTCGGCTACTGGCTTCCATAAACCTTCGGTGATGAAGGTGCGGGTACTTCGCCCATTTTTGGCGCGGTTATCAATAGTAATGGTGGTATCAAAATAATTGGCAAATGGCATCCCCCAACCCGTTTCGGGATAGGCCTTCTTTTCTTTGATAGCCATCGTAGAGTCGCCAATCATATAAACGGTAACCTGGCGCGGAGCCGGTTTAAATGCCATTAAAGACAAAAACAGAATCAATAAAGTATTTCGGAACATAGCAAACTATTGTAATGCAGAATTTTGAGTACGACTAAAATGCTTGCTATTTACTACAAAAACAGCTTTTATAAAACAAGGAGCAAAGCTTTAATGGCTTTACTCCTTAAAATGTTACAGTTAATAACCAGGGTTTTGTTTAAGCCTGCCGCCATAAGTATCTAATATAGCGGTAGTGTAAGGGAATAACTCGCTTTTGTTTGGTGTAAAGAAACGGGCTATACCATCCTGCAAAGGCAGGTTATCTATCGAGGCACCTGATATCGTACCTGTTGATGATACCGAGAATACCAGATGCTGGCGCCAGTCGGTACGTGTCCAGCCGGTGGTGGGCGACGGAACAGCCGTGGTAGTGAAAGGATTGGCAGCAAAGTACTGAATCTCCTCGCCGTTATTCTTCCAGTAAATGTATTGCGGCACGTTGGCGTACTGGCCAACAAAATCCCTGATTTGGGTAATTTTCAAACGGGCTTCGGCAATTTTGGTTCCTAACAGGTTCCAGCGTATCAGGTCGTACTTGCGGATGCCCTCGCCGCCAAACTCCAGGTAACGCTCGTTTACAATAGCATCAAAAAAGCCGGCCTTATCGCTCGGTGTGGTACCAATGGCTGTTTCATTGCCTTTGAATGCTCTTTTACGTACTTCTTCAAAAGCAGCCTTAGCCTCGGCCGATGGTGCGCCTTTTATTTCGTTATCTGCCTCGGCAAACATCAGCAGCACATCTGCAAAACGGATTAACGGCCAGTTGTAACCTACGTTTAAAACAGTTCCGGGCAGTAAAGGCACGCGCCAGTCTCTTCTAAACTTACCGTCGGTCAGTTCGCCCAGGCGGCGCAAGCTTTTCAAGTTGGTAGCACCGATTGAATAGACAGGTATGCTTACATCGCGGCGGGTATCTAATTGATTAAAAGCATAGAAGAAATTAGGTAACATCAACACCCCACCACCGCCGGTACCATATCTTGATGCCGCGTTGATGACCGGACCATCGTAGTTAGCCATACGGCTGTCGGATATGCTGTTACCACCACCGGCGCCTACCTCAAAAATAATTTCGCCTACCGGGTCGGGAGTAAAGGTAGAGATGTACTTTTTCCACACATCCTCATAAACCGGGTTTAAAGTATGCTGCCCCCTGTTGGCCATTAAATCGGCACACTCGTCACGGCAAATGGTGTAATACTTTAAATAATCAGAACGACGTTCCATCAATTTGGTGTCGGTACGCAGTGAGTAACCGCCTCTGAACAAGGCAATTTTAGCTCTCAGTGCTTTAGCTGCGCCTTTGGTGATACGCTCGTTACGGGTGGTTTCGGTACGCCAAGGCAACAGGGTTTGAGCCAGGGCCAAGTCATCAATCAAATGGTCGTAAGTGGCATCGCGGTTAGCCGCCGGGATAAACAGGTCAGGCTGTTTATAAGACGGGATGAACGGCGCGGGCACGTCGCCCCAATTGCGTACCAACTCGAACAGGTACTGTGCACGAAGTGTTAATGCCTCGCCATATAAGCGCCGTAGTTCTTTTTTATCTGCATCTGAGCCGCTGTTGTAAGCAGTCATTTGCGGTATCTGGTCAATACACAAGTTTGCCTTCTCTACCCCGCGATATAGCTGGTTGAATGGGTTGGTTAGCTCCGTGTTTGAAGTTTGCAACTGGTAACGGCCAATACCCCGGCGACCGTTATCAATAGACCCGCTTACAATACCCTCATCAGAATCGTAAGGGTAGTACAAGCTGATGCGGATGCCGTACCCATTATCGCCCGAAAGCTCATCATAAACACCAATTAAAGCGGTGGTAGCATTGGATACGTTTGAAAATGCCTGGTCGAGGCTATATTGTGATTGCGGTTCAACCTCGGTAAATTTTTTACAGCCACTGTACGATACAGCGCCTACAAAAGCGGCAACAGCAATTAATGTCTTATTATAGAATTTCATCTCTTTCTCTGGTTTAAGTACTGTTTAGAAGGTAATGTTAGTTCCGAAAGTGTACAGGCGCGCACGCGGGTAACCTGCAAAATCAACACCTTGTGTTAACGGGTCGCTGCGGCGGGTACTTATTTCCGGGTCGTAACCGGTGTAGCTGGTTACCACGGCCAGGTTGTTCACCGTAGCATAGAAACGCGCATTAGAAATACCTATGCGGTTAATCAGTTTTTTAGGCATGGTATAACCTAAGGTTACGTTATTGATACGTAAAAACGATCCGTTCTCTACCGCATAAGAATGCAGGTAAAAACGCTGGTTACGCACCGGTGACCATATTTTAGCATTTGCATTCAACGCACTTAATTCTGCCGGGTCGGTAACTACTACACCGGCGCTGTTGATGTTGGTGAAACGGTCTTTCATTACGTTCAGCATGTTTAGGTTCAGGAAACTGCCATCTGTCCATTCCAGTTTGTTGGCGTTATACACGTCGTTACCGTAAACAAAGTTCACAAACACGCTCATGTCAAAGTTTTTGTAAGCAAACTGGTTGTTCCAGCCGCCGGTAAACTTAGGGTTAGCGTTACCGATGATGGTACGGTCTTTATCCAGAGTAACCTGGCCATCGCCATCAATATCTTTTAATTTGATGGTACCCGGTTGCGGTGCACCAAAAACAGAGATATTACTTGGCACGCCTGGTTTTAAGGTGTAAACGCCGTTGGCATAATTGAAGTCCTCAATTTTGTAATAGCCTTCGGTTACAAAGCCGTACATCTGGCCTACCGGCTTGCCTACCTGCACAATAAAGTCGTCGGCACCGTCAGACCCTTGCCAGCCCGAGCTGCGGGTTTGCTGCGTTACCGTGCCTAAGCTTAATACTTTGTTGCGGTTAAAGGCAATATTGAAGTTACTGGTCCAGGTAAAGTTTTTACCACGGATGGGTGTACCATTTAACTGCAACTCTATACCTTTATTAGAGGTTGAGCCAATGTTTTGCAACTGGCCACTGCTGTAACCGGTAGTTTGCGGAATGGCTGCTAACAGCAATAAATCTTTACCGGTGTTATTATAAAAATCGGCGGTAAACTGCAACCTGTCTTTCAGAAAAGATAAATCCAAACCGATGTTTTTAGAGATATTACGCTCCCAACGCAGGTTAGGATTAGCCAATGCTGCGGTGGTAAAACCCGGCAAAATGGTGTGGTTAAGTGCATACTCGCCTGTTGCGTTATACAACTGCAGGTATAGCAAATCGCCTATACGGTTATTACCCGCAACACCATAACCCGCCCTAATTTTGGCATCGTTGATGAAAGATAGCTTTTTCATGAAACCGGCTTCAGAGAAACGGTAAGCCAACGTTCCTGACGGGAAAACCAGCAGGCCATTCTCGGGTGCGAATTTTGACGAACGGTCGCCGCGTACGGTTACCGATGCCAGCAGGTTTTTATCGTAAGCATAGCTCACCCGGCCAAATAACGAAAAGATGCGGTTGGGCGGCGCAATGGTAGTAGTTGGCCGTGGCTGCACCGAGCCCGAAGGCGGCGAGCCCAGGCTCATGTTGGCTAAAGCACCCTGCGGAGTGATATCTGCCGGGAAATAACGGGTTTCTACCGTACCTGCACTGCTGCGGTACTCGTAAATTTCCTGACCTAACAATACGCTTATATCATGATGCTTGGCGATACCATTGTTTATGTACTGCAGCGTGTTACTGTTATTGATGGTAATATTTTGTTGTGTAGCAATAGACGCCAGTGGCAGCGAAGCAAAGTTGCGGGCTGTAGGTGTAATTTTGCTGTAAAATAGTTCCTGCCTTAAATTGGCATTATCAAAACCACCGGTACTTCTGAAGCTCAGGTTTTTGGTGATTTGAAAATTCAGATAGCCGCTTAGGTTAAGGTCTGTAGATGGAGCACGGCGATACTCGGCTTGAGTTAAAATAACCGGATTTTGTATCTGGTTGGAGTTAAGATAATAATCCTCATCAAAAGTATCAGAAGTCGGCACGGTAGGCAAATCGAGCGGGCGATACACGATGGTATGACGCAGGCGGTTGGTGGTACGGGTGCCGGTATTGGTAGTGCCTGCACCGCGAATTACCTGGTCGGTATAACGCATAGTAACACCTACTTTGAGCTTGCTTGAAGCCTGATGGTCGAGCCTGAAGTTGGTTAAATAACGTTTAAAGCCGGATTGCAGTTGAATGCCAGCCTCGTTGTTGGCTGTTAAACTTAGATTGAACGTAGTTTTAGCATCGCCACCGCTAACAGAAACGTTGTGCTGCTGAAAAGCGGCTGTACGCCCAAACACCTGCTCCTGCCAGTTCAGGAATGGATAGTTTTTGTACACCTGCAAGGTATCAAAGGTGCTACCATACTGTTTGGCAAAGTTATCGCGGTCGGTTTGGCTGGAACGTGACCTTTCGTATTGCCATACCACGTAATCATATGGGTTGAGTACGTCCATGGTTTTAGACAACTTACGGAAGCCCAAAGAGCCATTATAAGCTACCACCGTTTTACCCGAGCGGCCGCCTTTAGTGGTGATGATAACCACACCGTTGGCACCACGTGCACCGTAAATGGCCGTAGTAGAAGCATCTTTCAACACGTCGACCGAGGCAATATCCTGCGGAGAGATAACGTTGAGCGCGTTTTCTACTTGAATACCATCAACGATGTAAATCGGCGAGTTATCCTGGGTGATAGAGCTACCGCCCCTTACACGGATAACCACATCAGCACCCGGTGCGCCCTCGGTAGTAGTAACCTGCACACCGGCCAGTTTACCGGTTAAGGCTTCGGCCGCGTTTGAGAGCGGGATGTCTTTCAATTGCTTGGCCCCTACCGACGATACCGACCCGGATAAGTCGCGGCGGCGTACTGACTCATAGCCCACTACCACCACCTCGTTCAGCTGACTAGCTTCGTCGCCCTGCATGGTTATATCTATTTGGGTACGGTTTTTCACCACAACTTCCTGATTTTTATAACCAATGTAGCGTACCAACAGTACCGGGTTACCAGTTTCGGGCACATTAATTTTATAACTACCATTTACATCGGTGCTGGCCCCAATAGAGGTTCCCTTTACAAGCAAGCTTACCCCTATCAGGGGCTCGCCGCTTTTGTCTACCACTTTACCGGTTACCGAACGGGTTTGCGCCCATGCCGTACCCGAAAGCAGTAAAAACATGAAGATTTGAAGTAATTGTTTATACATAATTTAATTGGTTGCAGTGTGTTGTCGGTTAAATACCGCGTACAGCAAAATGCATAAGCATCAAGCCATAACAGCATTTAGTTTCTCCCTTTAAAAACTTAAAAAGCGAACGACGGAAAATATAATTGGTTATTCAAGATTGCCCAGTGGTTTATAAAACTGGTTGGTTTATGCAATCGTCTATACAAGATTAGAGAGTAACATTTAATAAACAAAGCATACAGGGCACAAAAAAACATGCAATCGTTCCCGGAAACGATTGCAGTAAATCCGACGTTGCCATTTCCTTTTACGATAATTAAATAGGTTTTTACAAATTATAAGCCTACTTTTAAAAACCAATTATGTTTAAATCCTACACCATAAAAGATATAGCTAAGGCGTTAGGGCTTTCAACATCTACAGTTTCAAGAGCATTAAACGGCAGTTACGAAATTGGTGCCGAAACCAAAAAACTGGTAGTGGAGTATGCCGAAAAAGTTAACTATCGCCCCAACCCGATTGCGCTAAGTTTAAAAGAACAAAAAAGCCGGTCGATTGGCGTGGTGGTGTGCGAGGTAGCCAACAATTACTTCTCTCAGGCTATTAATGGTATCGAGTCTATCGCCTATAACTCAGGGTATCATGTTATCATCACCCAAACTCATGAGTCGGCGGCACGCGAGGTGGCTAACATACAACATTTGCTGTCGCGCCATGTAGACGGGTTGCTGATTTCATTATCAGCCGAAACCACGGACCTATCAGAATACAAATACCTGTTAGATAAAGGCTTTCCGATTGTATTTTTTGACCGCATTGCGCCTAACATCCATACCCACCAGGTAAAAATTAATAATTACAAAGGTGCGTTTGATGCTACGGAGTTACTCATCAACCAAGGCTTTACCAAAATTGCCTACGTTACCAACACCGATAACTTATTCATCAGCCGCGAACGTTTTGAGGGTTTTAAGGCAGCATTAGATAAGCACAAGCTTGCTCTGCCGCCCGAATACATTAAATATTGTTACCATGGCGGCATGCTGATAGATGAACTGGAAACAGCCATTGGCGAACTGATGAGCATGCCCGAACGGCCGCAAGCCATTTTTACTACCAGCGACCGCCTGACTACCCGTTGTATACCGGTGCTTAAAAAGTTAGGCTACCGCATACCTGATAACGTGGCCCTGGCCGGTTTTACCAACTCGGATGTAGCCGAATCATTCGACCCGCCGTTAACCGTGGTGCGCCAACCTGCCTTTATGATGGGGCAACTGGCCACCGAGCTATTAATTAACACCATTGAAAGTAAACGCCCGATTTACGAGTATACCGTTAGAGAAGTAGAAGCCGAACTGATTGTGCGCGAATCATCACAAAAAAGATTTTAATTACCGTTTGCCATAAACAACAAAAACCGGTTTGCCCTAAACAAACCGGTTTTTGTATTATCAGGATGGATGTTTAAAAACCTAAACCCATTGCAAAGCCACGAACGCCCTGCGAAAGGGTCGGCCCGGCTGACACTGCACCATTTTGCAAATTAATTGCGTATAGACGGGTAGTGCCGCCAACAGTAAAGATTGCGTAGCCGGTATTGCTGGAGCCGCCAATATCAAAGCCATTAGCAGCGTCAATGGTTATACCCAAAGAGCCAACTTCTACCAGCGTGCCATCATTAGGTGGATCCTGGCGATATAAGCGGCCATTTTGCGAGTTGATATCATACAATACCGTGGTTGTTGCACCGGCAAAGTTATTGGTATAAGCTGCACCCGTAATGGTATTATTGGCAGCAGTAAGCGCACCGTCTACCGCAGCTATAGTACCATCATTAGGATTCAAACGTAAATTTTGACCGGTATTACTCACCACCCGTATACGATCTACTGTTGGATTAAAGTCAAACCCGAAAGCAGTGCCGGACAAGGCCGTGCTGAACACACCGCCAACCACAGCCGCTGCACCCGATGAAGTGTTGATAGTATACAAACGGCTGGTGCTGCCCAAAGCATATAACTGTCCGTTTGCCGGCCTGAAATCGATACCCACCACCGACTCATTGGTTTGTAAGCCGGTAATGGCTTTTACCACAGGAGTGGGAGCAAACGGGTTAAAAACCATCAACTCATTATTTAAACTAACCGCATAGGCTACCGGGTTTGTCGGTATAGCCAGACTTAACATTTTATTGTTGAAGGTGGCAGTTTTGTAGGCTTTACCATTAGCCAGGTCAATTACATATAAGCCTTGCTGCCCACCTACCGTAATGGGTGCCAGCGCGGCCCTGTTATCAGGACTGATATCAAAGTCGGCTACCTCGGTAGCCTGTACGCCCAGGCTGCCAACTTCCACCAGTTTACCGTCGTTAGGCGGATCTTGTTTGTAGAGTTTTTGGGTAGCACCGTCAATATCATACAAAATGGTGGTAGTTGCACCGGCATAGTTTTCGGTGTAAGCGGCTGATGATATTTTCACACCGGTCGCACCATTCAAGGCACCGTCGGTAAAAACTACTAAACCGGTTTCGGGATTAAGCCGCAGGTTTTGGCCGTTTGATGTTACCAGGCGTATACGGTCAACCGTTGGGTTAAAATCAAAACCAACTGCTGTACCATTGATAGCCGGCGAAAACGGTGTACTATTAATGGCCCTGGCCACACCCGTGGTGGGGTTGATCACATAGATACGGCTGCCGCTACTTACGCCATACAATTGCCCTGTTGCCGGCCTGAAATCAATAGCCAGCATAGTTTCGCCGGTTTGCATACCGGTAATGCTCACCTGCGCGCTAACCTCCGCACCCGACCGGGCATTAAAAGCAAGCAGCCGGTTATCCTGCCTTAAAGCATAAACATTAACATTAGGTGCGATGTATATAGGGTCGCTTGGTTCGTCATTATGACGGTCTTTTTTACAAGAGGTTGCTGAAAACAAAAAGGCTAACGCACACAAGGCCGTTACCTTTGGGATAAAAGTTTTTAATGGTTTCATAAGTAAAATAGTTTGTACAGTAAATAGAAACGCCTTAATACAAGCGTTAAATAATTAAGCGGAAAAGCAAGATTAGCAATTGGGTGGCGGTGTGAGTACCGCAAGAGCATGGGAAACCGTAAAACCAATTACGATATTGAAAAAGGGCTTACTTAAAAAGGTGAATACAGGGACTAATAGTACATAACTATCTTGAACTACGCACTTAAATTGCTTTTCGGTGTATTTACTCTCATCCTTCTTTTCGTCGTCCTGTCCTTCGGCATTGCCCGATAATGTAGTAGCATTAAGCTTTGGCACACCGGCGTAACCGTAAGCTGTAACCAAAGCAACACGGCCAATAAATATCATGAGCAACAACAACCCCACGCACCTGAACACACGGCTCATAGCCGTACGCTGGTCATTGATGCGTTGGTTAACGGTCATAACTAATGTATTTGCCAAAGCCGCGTAAATAAGCGGTTACTGCACATAGTTACGAAAGAAG
>CAJYSL010000027.1 GCA_913777515.1 uncultured Mucilaginibacter sp. | reverse complement strand
AGATTTACCGAAACCAGTTAAAGGAACTATATACCCGTTACGGCAAACTTTTTGCATCCTGGCACGATGGCGCCAACGGGGGCGACGGCTATTACGGCGGAACCCGCGAGGTGCGTAAAATAGACCGGACTACTTATTACGGCTGGCCTCAAACCTGGGCCATTACCCGCCGTTTGCAGCCAAGTGCCATTTTATTTGGCGATGTTGGCCCGGATGTGCGCTGGGTGGGTAACGAAGAAGGCCACGCGGGTGAAACCTGCTGGGCCACTTACACACCGCAAGCGCCCGAACCAGGCAAAGAACCGGCCAACGGATTTACCAAATACGAATTGGGCGTGCAAGGCACCCGCAACGGTAAATACTGGATGCCGGCAGAATGTGATGTGTCGCTGAGGCCGGGATGGTTTTACCATGCCAGCCAGAACAGCCAGGTAAAATTGCCTTATGAGTTATTGGATTTATACTATAAAAGCGTAGGTCGCGGCGCTAACCTGGATTTAGGCTTATCGCCTAACCCCGATGGTTTACTGAATGCAGAAGATGTGCAGTCTTTACAAGCCTTTGGCCGCTTATTAAAGCAAACCTTTGCGGTAAACCTGGCTAAAGGGGCAAAAATTACGGCCAGCAATATTCGGGCTCAAAGTACTAAGTTTGGTACGCAAAACCTGGTCGATAATGACCGATATTCTTACTGGGCCACCGATGACCAAATTAAAACACCTGAGGTTACGTTTGCATTACCCAACAACCGGACTTTTAACGTAGTCCGCTTGCGCGAAAATATTAAGCTCGGGCAACGTATTGAAAGCTTTGCGGTAGATGCGTGGTTAAATGGTGCCTGGAAACAAATTGCAGCGGCCACAAGTATTGGCAGTAACCGGCTCATCCGCTTACCGCAAAATATCACAACCAGCAAAGTACGTTTGCGCATTACCGGTTCACCGGTATGTATTGCCCTGAGCGATTTTGGTTTGTTTAAAGAGCCTGCCCATTTAACGGCACCGGTGATTAGCCGTAACCGCGAAGGTAAATTAAGCATCATGACCACTGCCCCGGTATCCGCTATTTATTACACTGTTAATGGCGATCAACCCACGCCGCAATCCGTTAAATATTCATCACCATTTAATTTACCAAACGGGGGAGTAGTTAAAGCCATTGCGGTGGAAGGTAACAAACAGAGCGAACTTGCCGCAGGTACTTTTGGACTGAGCAAAGCAAACTGGCACATTCTGCCGGATGCCTCCACAGGTTCAAATCCCGAAAACGCGATTGATGAGTCTAATTCCATTTGGAGCAGTTTAAAGGCTGACACCGCCAATGCTTTTGAGCCGGCGCAAGTGAGCATTGATTTAGGCGCTGCTCAAAATATCAGTGCTTTTACTTACTTGCCGCGGCAGGATAAATCAACAGCGGGTTTGGTAGACCGTTACACATTCTTCATCAGTACTGATGGCAAACAATGGCAGCAGGTAGCCAGCGGTGAGTTTTCGAACATAAAGGCCAACCCGGTAGAGCAAACCGTAACTTTAAAACAGCCGGTCAGCGCACGCTATATTCAATTTAAAGCCTTGCATGTAATTGCCGGTAACGGCGCCACAGCAGCCGAAATTGGGGTGTTGACTACTAAATAATTATAGTATTAATTGATGAAAGTTAATTATTGGGGTACAGATAAAATATTGAAAGCCGTGTTAGGGCTGATGCTATTGCTGTCAGCATCGAACACTTTTGCCCAGCAGGATTTCAAGGGGATGGAGGCACTGTTTACTACACCCAAGCATTATGTGGTGCAGCATACCAATGCTATGCTTACTATGGATGGTAACCTACAGGAGCCTGCATGGCAAAGTGCAGCCTGGGCTACGGATTTTGTAGACATAGAGGGTGCCAAGAAACCCATGCCTGAATTTAAAACGCAGGTAAAAATGCTATGGAACGACTCGACGTTGTTTATAGCGGCTAAAATGCAAGAGCCGCAGGTATGGGCTACGCAGATGCACCACGACGATATTATTTACAAGGATAATGATTTCGAGGTTTTCATTGACCCCGATAACAATACTCACCAGTATTTCGAAATTGAGATTAATGCCGTCAACAAAATATTCGACCTGTTTATGCCCAAATCGTACCGTAACCAGGGTGATGCGCTGATTGGCTGGAATGTGGAAGGATTAAAAACCGGTGTGAAAATACAAGGGACATTAAATAATCCGGCCGATACAGATGAAGGCTGGACGGTAGAGATGGCCATCCCGCTTAAAGAACTGCGGATGGGCTTCCCGGTAACTGTTCCCCAAGAAGGTGCCATCTGGCGCATCAATTTTTCGAGAGTAGAGTGGCATACCAAACCGGAAGGAAAGCGTAACGTGAAACAGAAAGGCGCCGACGGTCGCGAACTGCCAGAAGAAAACTGGGTATGGTCGCCTCCGGGCATCATTAGTATGCATGCCCCCGAGCGTTGGGGGTATTTGCAGTTTACCCGTAAACCCAATACAGAGTTTAATTTACCGTACGCCGAATTGCAGCGCAAATGGCTTTGGCTGGTGTATTATAAGCAGAAAGAATATCAACAAAAAAATAAACGCTACGCTGCAACATTAACGCAGTTAGGTATTAACACTATGCCGGTGATTGATGGCAAGAAAAACACCTTGCAACTCGAAGCGACCAGCAGGCAATTTAAAGCCAGTATTACTACCGCCGGACAGCCGGTAATTTATATTAATGATGAAGGATTAGTTGAAACGCAAAAGCCAAAACCATGACCAGCAGAAGAAGTTTTGTAGCCACCAGTTTATTGGGTGTAGCTGCCGCCGCGCAGCCATTTAAAAGCGCAGGTAAAGAAATTACGCTTGCGCCAAAAAAAGCAGTGAAGCATTGGGTGTGGACCAACCCCGACGAAAAAGATACCGAAGCCGAGTTAGCTACCCGGTATAAGCAATACTACGAGGCAGGTGTACGCGGGATGTTTTTTGAGGCCGACAGCGAAAAGCATTTCCGGGCAGCTAAAGCTCAGAAACTGGAAGCCCATCGCTGGATGTGGACTATGAATCGTGGCGAAAAATCTTTACTCAACGCCCATCCCGAATGGTATGCCATCAATCGCAAAGGCGAGTCGTGCTCGGATAAGCCGCCTTATGTAGATTATTACCGCTGGTTGTGCCCATCTAAGCCCGAAGTGCTGCAATACTTAAAAGACCAGGTAAACACCATTTTGCAGAAAGATTACGTGGATGGCATTCACCTGGATTACATCCGTTTTTGCGACGTGATATTGCCGGTTAACTTGTGGGATAAATATAAAATTGAGCAAACCAAAGAACTGCCCGA
>CAJYSL010000026.1 GCA_913777515.1 uncultured Mucilaginibacter sp. | reverse complement strand
AACAAACGGATCAATCACCCGGTAAATACCTAACTGGAGGTTGGTGCGTAATGAGGTTTGATGTGCCATGTAATAAATTATAGTAAAATTTGTGCTAAATTAATTAAAAAATAAATTGGAACCGGGTACGAATTCCCCAATCGGCAATGTTTGGATGGTCTAAATAGTTAAAGCGCTTAACTAAATCTATCCGCATAACTTTAAAAATATTTTCGATACCCACGCTGCCCTCTACGTAAGGCTTGCTGCCCAGGCTATAGGTAATAGGAGCATTGTTGGCTTCTTTCGGAAATTCATATAAAGACGGGTGTAAAGCCGGATTGTTTTCGTTTCTTATGCCTCCCCAAAGGGATTTAACTGAAGCCACCTCGCGCCATTTGAGTGCTTTAAATAGAGGGATCCGGTTAAACAATAAACCATGAAAATGCTGGTCAATATTGATGCTGGCATAATGGTCGCTCACAAACTCCAGAAAGTTCATCAGGTTATACGAAATAGGGTCGTAAGCAAAAGTTTGGTTAGCTCGGTGTATTGTCAGGAGCGGGTATGGCACTTGTCCGAAGGTATTGCCCCCCTCTAACCAAACATCAGCCTCGCCCAGCTTTTTCATAAAAAAGTGCTTATAAATATTGAGCGATACTTTATTGTAGTTGTACTCGCCGCCTAACACGTCTTTTAATCCGGCCGTATAGTTAAGGGTGATGATAGGATATTTGTTGATGAATGATTTACGGAAAACTTTTCCTTGTATAAACTCCTCGTGCGGCGCATAGCGTAACTGAAAGTTGGCTTCTGAGGTGGTAAGGCTGTTAACCTGATTACGCACACCATTGAGTTGGTTGATAAAATACAATGAGCCTGCCGGTGATTGGGTCAAACGGCGAACCCCGGCCGAGATAGATAGCCGGTTGGTAAACTCTTTAACGTAATCAATCCGGTAATTATCATTGTAAAGATATTTGTCGTTATTACCCCGTTTAAATGATAACAAGAAGTTGTCTTCGCGTAAAAACAGCAACTCTTGGCCAGGAATTCGGGTATCACGCTGAAAGCTAGCTTTAATGTAATGTTGCGGAAAACGGTACGTCCAATTTTTATTGAATGAATAAAGTCCGCTTAGGTAATACTTCCATTTCTGGTCTTTAAATCCGTAAGCCGCGTACGTTTCAAACATCATGCGCTTGCTAAAATCGATGTTGGTACGCCCGCCAACCCTCAGCCTAAAACCTTCTACCGGGTTAAAGCTGTAAAAGGCATTAGCCGGACCAACATCTACCGGGCCAAAAGTTTTATAGCCAAATAACAGCAACTGGGCAATGTCTACCGTGGTGCGGTACGATTTCATCTTCCGGAGGCTGTCTACGTTTTCGTAAACCTGGGCCTCTGCTTTGCTTAAAGTATCCAGCCTGTTTTTAGTCCAGAAATCATTGCTGCGATGTTTAACTTCGTCGGCGATTAGTTCGTTCGGGTCGGCATAGGTAGTGTCGGCACGCGGCACGTTAATTTTATAATCATCGTAAACCAGGTAGCGTTGACCAAATAAACCTTTATCCTGCTTTTTAGTAACGCCAAAATCTGCCGTGGTACTGCTTTTACTTAAGTGGTAGCGGCCGTCTGAGCTTTTTGCAAAATCCAGGTTGATGTGCATTTCCTTAACCCAGTTCAGGTTAATTTTGCGGTTAAGGGTTAGCTCTGCTTTTTGTACGGCGTAGTTGCCATCCAGCGTGATGTAGATGTTGCCTTCGTATAAAATATCATTGGTATTGCGAGGCGTAAAGCTTAACTCTATCAGCTTGGTGCCATCAACCACCACGGTATCGGTGATAAAGAATTTATAGTTAGATGGCGCGTTGTCTGATATAGGGCTCAAAAACTCGTTGGTTACTAACAAGGCACTATTAGCATAAATATCAACATCCTGGTATAGGTGTTTAAAGTATACGCCAATGCCTTCGCTATCTATAAAGTTACCAAAGTTAACGCTTTTTTCGCCCATCACTTTGGTTTTGCGGCGTTCGGGATTTTTACTGTAATAATAATTATATACCTTTTCGGTCAGGTAAATAGGTAACAGGTTTTTACCCGGTGCCGAAGTAGTATCACGGTTATCCAGTAAAAACTTGTACTTACGGAACAGCTTTTTGTTGCTGAACCCAGCCGAAACATTGATGAAAGAAAAGTTTAAACGCTCGTAGCCTTTGTACTCGATATAATTGTAGCTTTCCGGGCGGTTCTTATCTTTATTGGCGATAACTTTCCGGATGAGTTCTACCGCCGGATTATCGCGGTTAGTATATTTCTTTTTCTTACCCGATTGTACGGTTACCGTATTCAGTTCGGTACTTTCGGGTCTCAGCTTAATATTCACCGTTTGCTCCTTGCCGGGCATGATATTTACCGTTACAGTTTTATAACCTATAAACGATACCTGTAATTTGTTGAGCGATGTATTACTGGTTGACAAAGTATACCGGCCCTGTTCGTTAGTATTGGCGCCAATACTGGTACCCGGAAAAGCTACGGTAACATAACCCAACGGCCGGTTATTGGCAGCATCGATAACGGTACCTGTAATTACTGTGTTTTGTGCAAGCGCCATCAGGCTGCTGCACAACAGCAGTAAAAAGATAACAGGGGCTTTGTAATATGTATAGCGCATTGATGGAATAGGTAAAATATAGCTTGCAGCTTGTATCATTAATCGTTTAATAACGTAAGGTACCGGTGGGTGTATTGTGCCAACTTGCTGCTTTAACAATTTATATTTTAGCTAAGACGTTACTAAATAAAGTATGTTACGCTTATCATTAACTTATTAGCCGGTGTGTTTTATTACAAAAATAGTTATTTAAACGCTACTTCTTGTTTTCGAAAAGTAAAAAGTTAATCATTTGATTAAACGTAAACAGAGAGTGTTAGAAATGAAAAAACCGCTGTGGTGGCAGCGGTTCTCAATCGTGATTGGGTTTGGGCAATTACATAGCATCAACTACATCCTGATAGTAATCCAGGCCAAGATGAGTAATTAAGTCTTCACCCATCATGTGGCGCAGGGTATTTTGTAGTTTAGTTAACTGTTTAAATATATCATGCTCCGGTGCCAAACCAGGCGCTGTTTGCGGCGATTTTAAGTAGAATGATAACCATTCCTGGATACCACTCATGCCGGCACGTTTAGCCAGGTCGATAAACAAAGCCAAGTCCAACGCAACCGGTGCTGCCAAAATAGAGTCGCGGCACAAAAAGTTGATTTTAATCTGCATTTTGTAGCCTAACCAGCCAAATATGTCAATGTTGTCCCAGCTCTCTTTGCTGTCGCCATGCGGAGGGTAATAGTTGATACGTACTTTATGGTACATGTCGCCGTACAAATCAGGATTAGCTTCCGGTTTGAAAATTTCTTCCAGCACGCTTAGTTTCGAAACTTCTTTGGTTTTGAAGTTATCTGGGTCGTCTAACACGTAACCATCGCGGTTGCCTAAAATATTGGTTGAAAACCATCCGTTAACGCCTAACGCGCGCGCAGCTAAACCTGGAGCTACGATAGTTTTCATCAGGGTCTGACCTGTTTTAAAGTCTTTACCGGCAATGGGTGTGTCGGTGTATTTAGCCAGTTCGACCAAGGCCGGAGTATCAACAGTGAGGTTAGGTGCGCCGTTTACGAAGGGAATGCCTAATTTTAACGCTGCATAAGCGTACAGCATGCTTGGTGCAATTAGTTTATCATCATTAGCTAAACCTTGTTCAAATGCAACGATGTTTTGGTGTACTTCCGACTCTTCGAAGTATACTTCTGTTGAGCCGCACCATAATACCACGATACGGTCCAGCCCATTTTGTTTCTGAAAGTTTTTGATGTCTTCCATCAGCTCATTGGCCATATCTAAACGGGTGCCCGTTTTAACGTGAGTGCCGTCCAGGTTTTTGGCGTAGTTTTTATCGAAAGCCGCTTTCATTGGTTTAATGGCTTCCAGTTCGGGCTTAACCGAGTGGAGCAGGCGCGAGTCTAAAACCTCGGCGTTAACCGCAGCTTCGTATACATTGTCCGAGTAAACATCCCAGCCACCCCAAACAATATCTTTCAAATCGGCCAGGGGCACAAATTCTTTGATTTTAGGATAGCGGTTTTCGGTTCTTTTACCTAAGCGGATATTGCCCATTTGCGTAAGCGCACCAATAGGTTTAGACAGACCTTTATTTACTGCTTCAACACCGGCAATCAGGGTAGTAGCAACCGCACCCAAACCCGGGATAAGTATGCCCAGCTTGCCGTTGGCAGGTTTAACGTTGTTTTCCATCTTATTTTTCTACTGTATTTGTATAATCACATCGACAGGTGTCGATTTTAATAAAAGTATTTATTGGCTTTGCAAGTATATGTAAATATTTATTTACTTAATCGTTTTCGTAGATAAATAAAAATTTATCCCTTACCAGTTTGATAAGGGATAAATTTTATAGCCACTTATGTTCTTTGTACCAATTGAGCGTTTCCTCCAATCCCCGTTTTAAATCGTATTGAGGTTTAAATCCAAGTTCGCGTTCTGCTTTTTCTATACTGCATATCCAGTTTACGGCTGTCAGCTCTTTGAGCTTTTCAACGTTTAATGCCGATGGCTTTTTAGTAATCCGGCTGACACCCTCGGCCAGGCCTGCTATTACCCTAACCAGTCCCAAAGGTAAATGTACTTTAAGGGTGTTAACATTGAGCAGGCGTTTAGTGATATTGGCCAGCTCGTAACGGTTATAACGTTTGCCGTCCGAAATCAAGTAAGCCGTTTGATGCCCTTTGGTTAATGCCAAAATACAAGCTTTGGCCAAGTCTTTTACGTAGATGAAACTCAAGTACTGGTCAATTTTACCGATATAAGGTTCAAACCGGCCGGCAAACTGTTTAAGTACAATCAGGATGTCTTTGTCGCGCGGGCCGTATACCGCAGTAGGGCGCAGGATGACGTAGTTAAGCGGGGTAATTTTTTTCAGCGCCTCTTCTGCCCGCTTTTTGCTATGCCCATAGGCGGTAACCGGTAGTTGAGGGTTATCTTCGTTCAAGATGCCTTCTACCATGGTTAAGGGCCCTACGGCCGCCAGACTGCTTACAAAAACAAATTTTTTAATTCGGCCCGATGCTACCGCCGCTTTGGCCAGGTTTATGGTGTAAGCAGTGTTCACCGCATCGTAATCTGCCGCCGAGTTGGCTTTGGTTACGCCTGCAGCGTGTATAATGTAATCGTACTGGTTTTGTTCAATTTCTGCCTGCAGCGCTTCAATACTGTTGAAGTTAGTGTAGGCATACTGTATATTCAGGTTTTTAAGATGGTCGGTTTTGCTGCTCTTGCGTACAGCAGCAAATACCTCAAGTCCGTTTTTTAAAGCCGCTTCAATTAAATGGAAACCTACAAAGCCACTCGCACCGGTAATTAATACCCTTTCGCTCATATCGCTTTTTCGTAGATACGGTATTTTTTGTACGGGTCGCCGCCAATAGCTTCGATAGCCCGGTTTACCATATCATTATGTTCAAGCGTCCACGACGCTTCTGCATATTTTAAATCCTTACGGCGGTACTCTTTAATAATAGTACCATATAAACAAGCCTCAATACCCATTTTGCGGTAACCTTCAACCACACCCAAAAGCATAATGCGGATGCCTTGTATCTTCTTTTTGTTTAACAACAATTTAAAGATACCGGTTGGAAACAGTCTGCCTCTTTTAATGGTGCGCAAAATTTGATTCAAATCCGGGATGGCTACGCCAAAACCTACTATTTTGCCATCCTGCTCTGCTACGTAAGCAAAGTCTGGGTCTAAAATTAGCTTCAGGTCTTTTGCTGTATAGTCGAATTCCTCGTTGGTCATCGGGAAAAAGCCCATGTTTTTGTCCCAAGCGTGGTTGTACACCTCGCGCAGTTTATCGGCTTCTTCTTTAAATTTTTTAAGGTTGATTTTACGGATGACGATTTTGCTGTTGCGTTCCAGGCGCTCTTTCAGCCTATCCAGCATCTGCAATGATTTATCGTTATATTTTTGGCCTTTCCAACTCCAGGCAATCAAGTCAACTTGTTTGTGTAAGCCTGCGCCTTCAAACAAATCCATGTAATAGGCCGGGTTGTACGGCATCATGACCATCGGCGGGCTATCAAAGCCTTTAATCAGCAAGCCGCAGGTTTCGTTGGTGGATGGGTTAGCCGGACCTACCAATTTGTTGGCACCCTTTTCTTTGAGCCATTGGGTAGCTGTCTCGAAAAGCTTATTGGCAACTTCCTGGTTGTTTATACAATCAAAAAAACCAAAAAAGCCATCGCTGGCGTTATTGAATTTGTTATGATTAGTATTAAAAATGGCGGCAATTCTGCCTACGATTTTCTGATTGTCGTAAGCCAGGAAGCACTGCAATGAAGAGTGCTTGTGGAAAGGGTGGGTGGTGAGTAGGTCGCGTTGAGCGATAAAGAGTTCCGGAACATAATTTGAATCATTGGCATACAAATCATGCGGAAAATCTATAAAGGCGGCAAGTTCTTTTTTAGAACTTACCGCAACGATGTTAATCATATTCTTTCTTTAACGGTGGTTACGCCCACTTCTTTAAACACACGGGATATCTTGTCAACAGCTTCGTCAATCTGGGCGAAAGAGTGAGTAGCCATTAATGAAAAACGTAGTAAAGAAGAATCAGATGGTACCGCCGGAGATACTACCGGGTTAACAAACACGCCGTTATCCTGCAGCAGTTTGGTTACCATAAAGGTTTTATCGTTATCGCGTACGTAGATAGGAAGAATCGGGCTTTCGGTTGGGCCTAAGTCAAAACCTTCATCGGTAAGCAATTTCATCGCATAATGAGTATTGTCCCAAAGTTTGGCAATACGCTCAGGTTCAGTCTCTATAATATCCAGGGCAGCAATAACGCTGGCAACTGAAGCCGGCGGCATACTCGCGCTAAACATTAGTGAGCGAGCACGGTGTTTCAGGTAATCGATAGTTTCGGCATCCGCAGCAATAAAGCCACCTAACGAAGCAAATGATTTACTAAAGGTACCCATAATCAGGTCCACATCATCATTCATGTTAAAGTGAGATGCAGTACCGGCACCATTTTTACCGATAACGCCTAAGCTATGCGCATCGTCAACCATGATGTTGGCGCCGTATTGTTCGGCTATGGCAGCTACTTCAGGTAATTTAACAATATCACCTTCCATACTGAAAATACCGTCAACAGCAATTACTTTAACCGCTTCTTCGGGCAGCAGGCTCAGCTTGCGCTGCAAATCCTGCATATCGTTGTGCGCATATTTAATTACACGTGAGAAAGACAGACGGCTGCCGTCGATGATAGAGGCGTGGTCGTACTCATCTAAAATCAGGTAGTCGTTACGGCCGGTGATGCATGACAGCACACCTAAGTTAACCTGAAAACCCGTACTGAAAAGTACTGCTGCTTCTTTATCAACATACTGAGCTAAACGATTTTCCAGCTCAATATGAATATCCAGTGTTCCGTTTAAAAACCTTGACCCCGCACATCCCGTTCCGTACTTATCTGTCGCTTTTTTTGATGCTTCTTTAATTTTAGGGTGGTTAGTTAACCCTAAATAAGAATTAGAACCAAACATCAGCACACGCTGGCCGTTTATCATTACCTCAGTATCCTGCCCTGACTCAATAGGCCTGAAAAATGGATATACACCTTTGCTCCTGGCATCCTTCGCACCGGTAAACT
>CAJYSL010000025.1 GCA_913777515.1 uncultured Mucilaginibacter sp. | reverse complement strand
CTCCAAACAGTAACATTCACATTACAGAGTTTAACTGCAACGTAACTGACGCCTTATGGCGGCATCACCTAATTGTAACGATTGCTTGATGAAAGGCTAAACCTGAACAATAATTTTTGCGAACTGTTTACCCCTAACGAAAACAGACTTATGGAATACAGAAAATTAGGAGAAACAGATTTAGCGGTGTCTGCCATTACATTTGGCGCCTGGGCAGCCGGTGGCTGGATGTGGGGAGGAAACGATGATAACGATGCGGTAAACGCCATGCGGGCAGCTTACGATGCCGGTATTACCAGTATTGATACGGCTCCGATTTACGGACAAGGTAAGAGTGAGGAACTGGTTGGCCAGGCTATTAAAGATTTGCCACGCGACAAGGTTCAGATTTTAACCAAATACGGCATGCGCTGGGATATAACCAAAGGCACCTTTGGCTTTAAATCGGAAGATAACGACGGCAAAGACCTGGATATTTACAAATATGCCGGCAAGGAGAGCATCATTACCGAGTGCGAAAACAGTTTAAAACGTTTGGGAACTGACTATATCGACTTATACCAGATTCACTGGCCGGATGAGAGCACGCCCATTGCCGAAACTATGGAGGCTATTTTAAGTCTGAAGGAACAAGGCAAAATTCGTGAGGCCGGTGTAAGCAATTATAGCGTGGCCCAGATGCAGGAAGCCGAAAAAACTATCAAGCTGGCCTCTAACCAGGTACCGTTTAGCATGGTTAACCGGAAAATTGAAAAGGATATTGTGCCTTACTGCCTCGAAAACCATAAAAGCATACTGGCGTACAGCCCGATGGAACGTGGCTTACTCACCGGAAAAATGAAACCCGGACAAAAATTTGGTGAAGGTGACCACCGCGCAGGACTCAAGTTTTTTAAAGATGAGAACATTGCCCGCACTAATGAATTTTTGAATAAAATAAAGCCCCTGGCCGACGCAAAGAATGCCACTCTAGGGCAACTGGTTATCCGCTGGACTATTGAGCAGCCGGGTATTACCGTGGCTCTGGTTGGTGCCCGTAATGCAGATCAGGCTACCCAAAATGCAAAAGCCATCGATATAAAACTGAGCGCTGATGAAATTGCAATGATAACCGACGAATTGAATAAGCTACAGTTGGTAGATTAAACAAAAAGACCAGCAACTTATTGACAAGTTGCTGGTCTTTTCAGATATCCTTGAATCGCTCAGACAGTATTAGCGGCGATGTATTCTGCGCTTATGACGACTTTCATGATGGCGCGAACTCCGGCTCTTTTTTACCGATTTCCTGCTAGAAGACTTTTTGCTTGATGAATGCGAACTGTTTGAGTTTGATGTTGACTTAGCTTCAGTGGACGTTTTTGCAGCCAGCGGAACGGCAGAATCTTTAGTTGCCGAATCGATGCTTAACTGCTTTGATTGCAAGCTGTTGCCGCGCAGGTTATATTCAATCAGTCGTTTTTGCAGCGGTGTTTTGGCCAGCGAGTCGGCTTCATCAAACACCTCAAACTCACGCATCAGGTTACCATCTTTGATAAAAAAGCGGTCGTTGCCACGGTAGCCCTTGCGCTGCGAACGGTTTAGCTTCGGGAAGTCCAATTTACGGGCGGTGTTATCGTTATACTCGAAAGCAAACACCTGGGCGGCATTGGTGCTATCGGCGGCCTGGGTATGGATAAATATTTCCGGGTTACCATCCGTGTCCATGTCAGAGTTGAACACGTCCACAATGCGGCCATCGAGGTCGCCAGTAGTCGTAGTATACTTCATCGTGGCCGAGTCTGACCGCAGGATTTCAAAGGCTCCGGTACTTTCGGAACCCCTCCCCCACGACAATACATCGTAGTACTGCCCTGGCGCTACTTCTACCGTTTTGTGGTACCTAAACGGTGCCGTTACGCGAGGCGCCTCGGTTGCTACCGGAGCGGCCACACGGGCATCGTCCGAATTATGATTACTGCATGCGGTTAATCCTACCATGCAGCTCAGCATTAAATATAAATAACGCTTCATGGTTAAAATCAAATAGTTTACCCTACCAGTATCAGGACCTGGTAAAGCTTAAATTAAATATGTTCAGTGCTTCCTGTTAACGAGGAAGCATTAATTGAATAAAGACTCGGCCGAAAATTCGCCTTTAGGTTTTCCGGGCATGGTTAAGTATACCCTTAAGGTGCTAAACGCCCCGGCATCAAAGTATTTTAAGGTAAACTTATGCATTCCCTTTTGCAGCAAAACCTCACCGGGTTGTTCAAAAAGGCTATGCTTACCGTCGTTATCTACTACCATCTGGTCGTCAATCAAAATTACCGAACCATCATCAGACTGGGTAGAAAATATGTACTTACCGTCGGCATCAACGTTAAAGTAACCCTCGTAGGTAACGCCGAAAGTACGGTTGGCCTTTTTAAAAGCAGATGTATTGAAGGTTTTCACCACACCGGTATCCAATACCCTGGCACCATCCAGTTGCCCCGTGCCGGTAAACGAACCTGCAACCAGCTCGTACTTTACGCCGGGCTGTTTACCATCAAATGGTACTGCAGGCAAAGGCGTACGGTTATACACCAATGTACGGGTAACCAAACTGCGTTTACCACTTGGTGTAATAACGATAGTTTTAAGCTCGCGGTATTGGTCGGCTGGAATATTTAAGGTAAACGGCGTGGAGTACACCAAACAGGTTTCGTCGGGCGTATAACCATCAATGGTATAATAAATTTTAGCGCCGTTAACCGGGGTTCTTAAATCGACCGTCAACTGTATGCCGGTATACGATGTATCTTTAGTGCCAATAGCTGTTGGCACCCGGTAGTTGTACTGATTAGCTTCGAGCCAGGCCAGGTGTTTTGGCAAACGTGTTTCCGAAAAATCTTTATAATTTTTGTTAGCTAACGGCGACCAAGCCACTTCTGACAAGGCCATTAAGCGGGGCAATACCATATATTCCACTTTATCTTCGGTAGCAATGTACTCCGTCCATAAATTGGCTTGCACACCCATAATGTACTTTTGCTGCTGCGGCGTGAGGCTGGCCGAAGCCGGGTTGTAAGCGTAGGTTTTGGTTAGCGGCGCAAAACTACCAATGCTTAAAGGTTCTAAATCTGAGCGGGCCTGGGCATGGTCAAAGTACATACCGCCGCTGCCGGGTGTCATAATTACCTGGTGGTTTTGTCTGGCCGCGGCTATACCGCCGGCTTCGCCCCGCCAGCTCATCACGGTGGCATTAGGTGCCAGTCCGCCTTCCAATATCTCGTCCCAACCAATAATGCTGCGGCCTTTGCTGTTCACAAACTTTTCCATCCGCTGAATAAAATAGCTTTGCAGGGCGTGCTCATCTTTAAGCTTATATTTCTTGATAACCGCTTGAGCTTCGGGCGATGATTTCCAGATTACCTTAGGCGCCTCGTCGCCGCCGATGTGGATGTATTTGCTCGGGAACAGTTCCATCACCTCGGTGAGCACATCCTGCAAAAAGGAAAACGTTTTTTCGGTAGGGCAAAATATATTGTTAAAAACGCCCCAGGTTTCGGCCACCTTATATTCCTGCTTGGTATCACAGCTTAATTCGGGATAGGATGCCAAAGCAGCCATGGCATGACCGGGCATTTCAATTTCGGGCACTACGTTGATGTATTTGCTCGCGGCGTAAGCTACCACATCCCTGATTTGGTCTTGAGTATAGTAACCGCCGTAGGGTGTATTGTCAAACTGCTGCGGTACGCGGTCGTGATAGTTACCGATGAGCGTTTGCGCCCGTTGACTGCCTATTTGGGTTAAACGCGGATATTTTTTAATTTCGATACGCCAGCCCTGGTCGTCGGTTAAATGCCAGTGAAAATTATTGAGCTTATAAGTCGCCATCAAATCAATGTAACGCTTCACAAACTCCACCGAAAAAAAGTGGCGGCAAACGTCCAGGTGCAAACCGCGGTAAGCAAATCTTGGATAGTCTTCAATTACGGCACAAGGCAGTTTTGCCGTAGCCGCTCGCTCAACCGGCAGTAACTGAATTAACGATTGGATGCCGTAAAACAAACCAGCGCCTTTTCCGGCTATGGTGATGACTGTTGGCGTAATAGTTAAGCGATAGCCTTCGGCAGGTAAGTTTTCGGTCCCGACAGAGGTTAATACCAGTGAATTGCCGGCAGGGTTACTTTTAAACGTCTGTAGCTTATTTTTAAGCATGTACTTGTTTTGCAGGTAACTACTTAAAAACTGAACAGCTTTATTATTTATGCTATCAGCCAGAATTGCTGTTTCCTGGCTCAGCGTAAATGTTCCGGCTTGTTTTTGAACCGATACCGGTGCTGGGATAATGCCCAGGTTAGGGTCGGTACTTTGCGCATGGGCACGGTAAACAGAAAGAACAACGAACAGCGAAAACAGCAACCGGTATTTAAGAGACATATCTGGAATAAAACGTTTTAGGAAAATAACGAGGCGTGAAATTAAAAGATTTTGGGAGTGTTGTAATTATTTAGTCAATAAAATTACAAAGCCAAGCATTAACAGCTGCCTTCCACTTAAAATCATGTTAATAAGTTAAGTATCGGACAGCTGTATAATTAATTTTTAAAAGCTTGGTAAAGCTTCAATCAGTAACACCAGGGCGACTACAGATTACTTACCATTCCATTTTTCTTGCAGGATATATCTTGGGGCATGAATGTCTGGTTACAATTTACTGTTGACATCAATAATCATTACCGATTGTGGTTGCCGCTCCTGTAAGCTTGACCATGCTGGCAACCCTTTACCGTTTGGATTACCCGTTTTAATAAAGTTGGCAAAATAGTTTTGCATCGTTTCGGATACCTTGTAATCTTCAGGCGTCCAGTTGTAGGCTTTGTTGTAGCGCAAGTTACCGAGTGCGTACTCTATTTCGGCGGAGTGTACGGCACCGGGAGTATTATTAGGTTTGCCATCAGCAAAAGCCGGGCGTTTACGGGTATAATAATATTTGTAGACGGGCTTACCGCCGGTTTTGCTTTGCAAATCGGCCAGTTTCCAGGTACTGTAAGCAATAAAATTATCAGAAGCCAGTTCGGTGGCTACCTGCTCAACATCAGCATCGGTAGCAGCCGGATAAACAGCGAAAACAGCATCAGCCTTCTCTTTACCGTAAGTAGCCAGTAAGGCGTCTTTGTAAGATTGCACGGTAGACGGCCGGTTACCTATAATACTACGATAGCTGCCTTCGGCAGAGTTCCAGCCCACCAGTAAAGGCACATGCATCTGCTCACCGGCTTCAAAAATGGCCTTGGGCATTTTAGGAATCAAATAACCATCAACATCAGCCGAGAAACGAAAATTGGCAGATAGTTTAAGTAACGAATCTCCCGGCATATTGCGTAAATCTTTTAAAGAAGTAGCTTTAATCGCTGCTGCAAATTTCTGCCCGTTTTCTTCAGCAACAGCAAGGGGTGTCGGCGACAGGTTGCCTAATAAGGCACCGCTTTCGGCTATGGCACCTGCAAAAAGCCCTTTAGATAGCGGAGATGCCATTTGTGCACTAACCGACATAGAACCTGCTGACTCACCGGCAATGGTTACCCGTTTAGGGTCGCCGCCAAAAGCAGCAATATTTTTTTGTACCCATTCTAAAGCTGCATGCTGGTCCAGCAACCCATAGTTGCCCGAGGCATGATGTGCAGACTCAGCAGTAAGTGCCGGATGCGCCATAAAACCGAATACGCCTAAACGGTAATTTACGGTTATGGCTACAATACCTTTTTGAGCCATGCTCTCGCCATCATACCGGCCCTCCGAGCCATCACCGGCCGAAAACCCGCCGCCGTAAAAATATACCAGCACGGGTAAACGTTCCTGGCCTGATTTAGCAGGTGTCCAGACATTCAGGTATAAGCAATCTTCGCTTTTACCATCGCTCCTGAAAATCATATCGCTGTACATAGCACGCTGCATGGCCTGCGGACCAAAATGGTCGGCTTTGCGTACGCCGGTCCAGTTTTTAACCGGTTGTGGTTCAACCCAACGCAACTTGCCCACTGGTGGCTGCGCAAAGGGTATACCTTTATAGGAGCGTATACCGCTGGCCTCGTTAATACCGGATAACAGCCCGTTAGCGGTTTTAACCTGCGGCAAAGTACTCTGATTATTTTGAGCGGAAAGCTGTAAAGATGCGAACATCAACAGCGGCATCAATATTTTTTTCATGAAGGTAGATTTTAATTGGCTTGGTTAGCGCAAATGTAATTATATGAGGGCAGCATACCCAACCGTAACAAGGTTGTTAAATAACAAAGGCCACACTTGTTAAAGTGCAGCCTTAGCCTTGATTTATCAATTGAGCTTACCTGGTATAGTTAGGTGCCTCTTTAGTGATAGTAATGTCGTGCGGGTGCGACTCGCGGATACCTGCAGCCGTGATGCGCACAAAGCGAGCTTTTTGCAGCGTGGCAATATCTTTAGCGCCGCAGTAACCCATACTGGCTTTTAAACCGCCTACAAACTGGTAGGTCACCTCGGCCAGTGTGCCTTTATAAGGTACACGACCTACAATACCTTCGGGTACCAGCTTTTTAATATCATCTTCTACATCCTGAAAATAACGATCTTTCGAACCTGACTCCATCGCTTCGATAGAACCCATGCCACGATAAGATTTAAAACGACGGCCCTCGTAAATAATGGTTTCGCCCGGCGACTCCTCTACCCCGGCAAATAATGAACCTGCCATAATTGAGCTTGCACCGGCAGCAATAGCTTTGGCAATATCGCCGGTATGCTTAATACCACCATCGGCAATTACCGGAACGCCGGTACCTTCTAAAGCTTTGGCACATTCGTATACGGCGTATAACTGCG
>CAJYSL010000024.1 GCA_913777515.1 uncultured Mucilaginibacter sp. | reverse complement strand
TTATGGGCAGCGCCTCTTTTGCCGAATTGCAGGATACCACCGGCCGCGTACAGATTTATATTAAACGCGACGATATTTGCCCCGGTGAGGATAAAACTTTATATAACACCGTATTTAAAAAACTGCTTGACATTGGCGACTATGTAGGCGTTAAGGGTTATGTATTTTTGACCCAAACCGGCGAAATTTCTGTACATGTGCAGGAATTGCAGGTGTTGGCCAAATCGTTAAAACCGCTGCCTATTGTAAAACGCGACGACGATGGTAACGTTTACGACGGCTTTACCGACCCGGAGCTGCGCTACCGCCAGCGTTATGTAGATTTAACGGTTAATCCCGAATACAAACAAATTTTCATCAACCGCTCCAAAGTAATTAGCACCATGCGTAATTACTTTAACGAGCAAGGCTGGATGGAGGTAGAAACGCCGATTTTGCAAGCCATACATGGCGGTGCAGCGGCTCGTCCGTTCAACACTCACCACAACACGCTGGATATGCCGCTTTACCTGCGCATTGCCAATGAGCTGTATTTAAAACGCCTGATTGTGGCTGGCTTTGACGGCGTATACGAGTTTGGCAAAATGTTCAGGAATGAGGGTATGGACCGCACCCACAACCCGGAATATACAGCCATGGAAATTTATGTAGCTTATAAGGACTACGTGTGGATGATGGCCATGGTTGAGGAATGCCTGGAGAAAGTGGCCCAGGCCGTGCACGGCAAACCGATAGTTAAAGTAGGCGAACACGAAATTAACTTTGCCGGCCCGTACGAAAAACTATCGATGTACGACTCCATCCAGAAATACACCGGCATTGATGTATCAAAGATGGACGAGGAACAACTGCGCCAGACCTGCAGCGATTTAGCTATTGAGGTAGATGCCTCTATGGGTAAGGGCAAACTGATTGACGAGATTTTTAGCGCCAAGGTAGAAGCGCACCTGATACAGCCGACCTACATTACCGACTACCCTATAGAGATGACACCGCTGGCCAAAAAACATCGCAACAAAGACGGTTTGGTAGAACGTTTTGAACTGTTTGTAAACGGCAAGGAAATAGCCAACGCGTACAGCGAATTGAACGACCCGATTGACCAGCGCGAACGTTTTGAAGAGCAATTGGTATTGGCTGGCCGCGGCGATGACGAAGCCATGGCTATGGATGATGACTTTTTGCGCGCCTTGGAGTACGGTATGCCGCCAACCTCGGGCCTGGGTATAGGCATTGACCGTTTGGTGATGCTGATGACCAACCAGAGTACCATCCAGGAAGTATTATTCTTCCCGCAGATGCGCCCCGAAAAGAAAGCCAAGATGAGTACACCAGCCGATTTTGAAAAAATCGGCGTACCGGCAGAGTGGGTCATCGTTATTAATCAGATGGGCTTTAAAACTGTTGAAGAATTGAAAGCAGCGAACCCTAACAAAGTATTTAATGACTTGGGTGGTATGCGTAAAAAATTAAAGTTAGACATCACTGTCCCTACTAAAGAAAGCGTGATGGCTTGGTTTGAGTAAGCCATTTCATCTCAAATAATTTTTTCTATAAAAACCGTCTTGTTAAAACAGGGCGGTTTTTTTATGGGAGATGCTTGCAAAAAGCAGTGTCAATTCTCCACTTTTAAAGTCTGAAAATATTTAGCCCTTATTATAGTGCCGTGCTTCACGTGTGAAAGCAAAATATTAAGTTAGTTAATCGCTTTCTTCAACAGGTCTGCGTAGATAGCATCCAGTTTACGGTCGGAGTTTCCGCTTAGGTCCGAGAACGGGTGAATGCCATCCGGGCAAAACACCTGGAAGTCGGTGATATTACCGCTGGCATCGGTGATGAAATTGGTGTAAGCAGTGCCGTAACGGCTGTTAAAATCTTTGATGTAATTACTGGTGTTGGGTACAAAGTTATATTTGATGCCGGTATAATTCCATACATCCAGCAACGCATAATTATAATGGCTGCTCATGGCTTGCTGCATCTGGCAAATCACCTTACCCGCTCGCACCTGATAGTCCGATTGGTTTTCCAGGTATCCGCCAATAATTATTTTGATAGATGGCTTGCGTTTTAAAATCTCTTTCATGAGATAATTAAACGCACCGATGTATGTTGAACGGTCCGTATTATTCCAGTCCGTGCCCGAGGTAATATCACGATTAATCTGGAAGGCATCATTAAAACCATGGTCAAAAACAATAGCATCGGCCTGGCTTAAATATTGCAGGATAGCCCTTTCGTAAGAGCCGTTGTAATACGCCTCTAACACGCTTGCAGATACTTTGCCCTGGTAACGCGCTTTTTTCTCATCAATGGTTTCGCAAAGGTCGAGCCCGTCGCGTACGTTATTTAATACACCGACATTTAAGCAAATGCCGCTCGAACTGATGCTGGTATTAATGCACTTGAGCCCTAAATTATTGCAGGCATTAACCGGGTAAGTACACCACTGCGGTATTGAGGTGCCAACCCATAACACCGTTTTTACGGGTAGATAGGCTACCGACACTTTTACACCGGCAGACACAGATTTATCTTCGGTCTCTATTTTTATATCGGCGGTACCCGCTGTTAAGCCAGTAATAATACAGGTATTGTCAGCACCCGCTTTTACAGAAGCCACATTAGCAGGGTTAGCGCTCCAGACAAACTTGCGCCTGGCAAAAGCAGGTGTACTGAACTGAGGTTTAATAACAACCGAATCGCCCGCTTTTAATTGATAAGAGGTTTGATTAAATGTTATAGTACCCGACTCCTCTTGTACCGCAACCGTTTCATTTTTACGGCAGCTATTGAGGATAAACGGAATCAGCAAAAACAGGAGCGATAGCTTTTTCATGAGTAAAGCAAACGTTGACCGGCTAATTATTATTTACCTGGTCAATATAGTACAAATAACTCGTGATATGAACCCGCTTTAAGGTAAAATCAAACGCGGCGCTTTAATAAATACTCAGGACTGTTATGAGTAGTACCGCTAAATTCGCGATAGTTCACATTGACAAGTTCCCAGCCCAGGGCCGACAGATAATTGAGCGCATCTACCTGGTTATTAATCTCACACACCTGCCTGGTCTTATTATTAATGCCATTGTAGGTAGTGTTATCATCGGCTTGATGCCCAAGGTCGACTTCAAAAGTTAATTTACTGCTAAACACTTTACTAATCGTTCTCACAATACAAAACTGATAAACTGCAGGCTGCGGGGAGTTTTGGTCGAGTACCATATCTTTTTAAGTTGATATTTTTTTAGTGATGATAAGATAGTTTTCGGGATAGCTATGTTACAAACAGAAGCATCTTTTTTGTTTACGACACTTCGTCCATATATTTCACCAGCTAATCGAAAAAAAGGCGGACCTCTTGTAGAGTATCCGCCGGGTAAAGTACAGGTTGAAATTTAAATACTTATATAGTTTTAGGTGTAAATATTATCGGGCACCTTGAGCTCTGTTTAATGAGAGTCCGCCATCGACCACCTGAGTTGTACCGGTCACGTAGACTGCGTCATCTGAGGCCAAAAACAAAGCAACTTTAGCTACGTCTGATGGTAAACCGGATTTTTTTACCGGGATACGTTGTTCCAATTCCAAGCGGTAATTTACATCGTCAACCGCACGTTGATTCATTGGTGTAATAATCATACCAGGTGCAATGTTATTTACGGTTATCTGTTTGTCAGCTACTTCCATAGCCAACGAACGGCTTAAGCCACGTATGGCAGACTTAGATGCGCAATAGTCCGTTTTTCCGGGACTTACAATATCCTCATGTACCGAAGTTATGTTAATTATACGGCCGCCTCCATCCTGCTGCAAACGATGCTTCACAAAGTTTTGGCAACACAAAAATGTGCCGAATAAATTAATTCTTACCGTACTTTCAAATTCATTAAAGCTAAGTTCATGAATAAATTTATCAACGCTTCTAACCCCGGCACTATTCACCAGTATATTAATCTTTTTAAAACGTTGAAGCGCAAGTTTAAAAAGGCTATCAACTTGCTGCTCATCGCTTACATCGGCTTTAACAATCATTCCGTCGCTTCCTGTCTCTTTAACCGTCAATAAAGTTTGTTGCGCTGCAGCCTCATCTTTAAAGTAAGCAATAATTACTTCAGCGCCATTTAAGGCAAATTCGATAGCTATACTTTGACCGATACCTGATTCGGCTCCTGTAATCAACGCAGTTTTACCTGCAAGCTTTTTCATCATTTCACGTTGTTGTTGGCCGTGAAAATAGCTAAATTCAGTTCAGAAAACGCAGTTTAATTACAGGAACCTTTATAGTATAACGCGTATTTTGAAACTATATAGTTTTAGGTGTAAATACTTTTACCACGCCGTCCTCTTCACTACTTACCACCAGCAAACTCTTTTTGGTCGGGCTGTTTTTGGCCGGAATAAACATTACGCCTTCGGGTGCGTCGCCGCTTTTAAGCAGTTGTAAAAATTTAGGCTTGGTCGGGTCAGTTACGTCATAAACGGCTACCGCATCGGCACGCTCCATGCCTACAAAAGCAATCATTTTGTTGCCTACCTTGCCAATAGCTATTCCTTCCGGCTCTACCGATTTGTCGTCGCTGCGGTTATCATCGTACAAACCGGCGGCTACAGTTACTTTATCCAATTCGTTTTTGCTGTCGAATACCTGCGTACCATCATTGCCGTTCCATACGCTGAAAGAACGTGCGCCGAAAGAGTACAGAGCATCGTAATCGCCATCACCGTCGGTATCGCCCAAAGTTGTAGTGATATTTAAACGGCCTAACTGGTCATCGGCACGTAAGGTGCTGCGGTTCGGAAAAGCGGTAGCATCCAAAGTGATATTTTTAACACGTTTAGCCTCAACAAAATTACCGTACTCGCGGGCATCGCCCTCGTTAGCAGTAAACAGGTAAGGGATGTTATTGGCGGTGTACATACCGATAGCATCAGGCATGTAAATACCTTTTACCGGCCAAAGGGCGCCCACGCCAACTTTGCTGTCCAAATCGCTCGGGTCAATCTCATTACCGCTCACGTTGTAATCTTTAAAGCCTAATGGGAAAATGCTGGTTAGGGTTTTAGAGGCTAAATCTAACTTGGCAATGCCGTTGTTCTCCTGCAAGGTTATCCAGGCGGTTTTTGAGTCTTCAGATACGGTGATATACTCCGGCTCAATGTCTTTCATAAAGTCATTGCCTAGTCCGAAAATACGCAGACCTTTAGCTACCAGTGCAGTGCGCTGATCGGCAAAGGCAGAAAAATCTACCGTAGTAACGGCATAATTATTATCTACCGTGATAATAGATACAGAACCTGCAGGGTCATTGGTATAAGCAGCGTTAGGTTCGCCTTCGTTAGCGGTTAGTATATATTTACCATCGGGCGAGAAGGTAATCATGTCGGGCAGGGCGCCTACGGTAATTACCTTGATTTCGCTGTAGTCGCTCGTTTTAAAAACGGCAACCTTGCCATTGGCCTGCTTGTCAGTCGACTCGATAGCCGCCGCTAATTTGCCGTCAGACACTGAAAGGCTGTTGACTGCACCGCCATAAGGAGTCATGCTGATAGAGGTGATAACTTTCATGCTGGCCGGGTTCGAGAAGTCGAGCACATCAATTTTATTAACTGTGCTGTTATTCACCACAAACAAGCGTTTGGTTGCCGGGTCGTAAGCCGAAATTTCAGCAGCGCCCACATCGCCAATGTCTATCGAGCCCAGCTCGGCAAAGGTGGCGGCATCTTCGTTCACAAAAAATTCGGGTTCGGTAGTGTCTTCGCTTTTCTTACAGGCAAAAAGACTCACCGATAACAGTGAAAGGAGTAATATTTTTTTCATACCAAGTGTGTTTAACCGTCAAAATTATAAACACACTGTTAAGCCAAATCACTCAGCGGGTTAAGTGTTTGTTAACAACAAGGGCTGCCAAAATTTGGCAGCCCTTGTGCATCAGGATAAGCTATACTGGTATGCCGCTTTGCGTGCCTGCTTGGCGGCCACACGTTCCAGGCTGCTTTCGATTTCTTTCATTTGCTCAGTATCAATTGCTTTGACGTAAGCCTTTTCGTAACAAATGCGGGCTTCGGGCAAATTAAGATGCCGCTCGGCGTACTGACCAAGCAGGTTCCATATGACCGCGTGGTCAACACCCGGCGTTTTTAAAGCCAATTGTTTAACCACTATTAAGTGCTTATCCATATTTAAAAAGGCAAGCAATTTAATGTAAGGCTCGTAAACATCCGGAAATGTCGGTTCCAGTTCGTTACAGGTTTTAAAGCAGTAACCAGCCTGCTGATAATCATTAAGATATTGGTAATGGATCTGGCCTGCCAGATACCATGCGCGTGCATAGCCTGGTTCGGCAGCCATAATTTCGTTGAGTAACTGCAAACACTTCGGAGATTCGCCATACCGATACTCTTCCACTGCCTGCAAATACTTTTCTTCGATGGTATAAAAAATGTCCATTTCGAAAAAATAGAATGATGTAGTAAACGACAAAGCCGCTTAAAACAGTTAATAATAAATAAATTGAAAAATCCGGCTTAACCGGCGGGCAGGAAGAGGAAGGCTATTTTACCGAAAACTCATCCCGCATCAGCCACATGGGCCTAGTAGAGAATGATGTGTGGGTATTAAACAGGAATAGCATCTTTTTAAGTTTTGCTCAAAGATAAACAAAATTTAAAAGATGCTATTGATATATAGGTAGATAAAATATTTAAATTAACTGGCCAGGCTTAAACGGGTAAATGATGAGGTAACGGCGGCTTGTTCTACAATGGGCATATTTACATTTACAGCCTCAATTACGTAATGATTTTTGAGTTCCTTTTCGCTTACGATGATGCTAAAGTCATCAAACTTTACACCGTCTTCGTAGGGGTAAACGGTATAACCGCGTTTGTTAGGGTCGTAACTGCCCAATTCAAAAATCTCTTCGTGTTTAATACCTTTAATTTTAGCGCCTTGCACTAATTGGTACGCATCTTTAATGGGTGCAAAATGGTTGTTTTTCATAGATGCACCTACCATTACAATTACGCTGCCAAAACTCAGCTAAACCACTCAAAAATTTTATTTTGTGTAAGTTTTGATTTATTAACTGTAGCGAAATCCTGCAAAATACGCCCCTCACCCATCTGGATGAGCCGATTACCGTACAAGTGCGCATCTTTTAGGTTATGTGTGATTAAAATAGCGGTCAGTTTAAAGTTGTTTATCAACTGATTAGCAGCCTCCATCACCAAATTGGCCGACCGTGGGTCGAGCGCTGCCGTGGGTTCATCGAGCAGTAAAATGCGACATTCATCCATCACGCTCATCAGCAGGGTAAGCGCCTGCCTCTGACCGCCTGATAATGTACCCATGGGCTGCTCCAATTTATTTTCAAGCTCCATACCCAGGGTGGCTACCTTTTCCTGCACCTGCTTTTTAAAAGCTGCGGTGGTGCCAATCCCAAAGCCTTTGCGCTGGGTACGTAAGGCCGCCAGCCTGAAGTTGTCCAATATACTTAAATCAGGTGCGGTACCGCTCAGCGGGTTTTGAAACACCCGGGCAATCCACCGGCTGCGTTCATAGTCGGCCAAGCGGGTCACCGTTTGTCCGTCCAGGATGATTTCGCCGCTGGTTGGCCGAATGCTGCCCGCCACTAAATTGAGGAGCGTACTTTTACCCGAGCCGTTAGCGCCCACTATCACCACATACTCTTGCGGATTAATGGTCAACGAAAGTTCCTCAATGGCCCTCACCTCGTTAGCCTGACCTTTATTAAATATTTTGGTAACGTTATCTAGCTTAATCATTGCTTTTTAATAAGGCCAGCCTGGGCAGGCTCACAATTAATAATACGATGATGGCCGTGACCAGCTTAAGCAAATTAGCATTTACACCCAGCGCCAGCGTTACCGCCAGCACCATCTGAAACACCACCGCCCCAGCCAACACCAGCAACAAACTACCCCAAACTGAGGTAAGCTTAAACCAATTAATTAAGGTTTCACCAATAATCACCGAACCCAAACCAATAATTACAATACCGATACCCATACTAATATCGGCAAACCCTTGCAACTGGGTAATTAAAAAACCGCTTAAAGCAGTGAGGGCGTTAGCCAGCGCCAAGCCGATAATCTTCATGCGGTTGGTATTTACACCGAGGGCACGAATCATAGTTTCGCTGTTACCTGTAGCGCGCATGGCAATGCCAAAATCAGTTTTGAGTAAATAACCTATAAAGCCGGTTATTATGGCAACTACCAAAATAAGCAATATCAAGTTATTTAAATTAGGGTCGGTAGTAAAGCCGAATACCGAAAAAACTGAGGCAGTGTTTATCAGTGGTAGGTTTGAGCGGCCTGCAATAGTGAGGTTAACCGAGTACAACGCAGTCATCACCAAGATGCCGGCCAGCAAGGCATTTATTTTAAGCCAGGTATGGATGATACCTGTAAGCGCACCGGCTAAGGCACCGGCAGCCAGCACGGCAATCAAGCTCACACTTAACGGATACCCGTGTGTTAGCATTACACCTGTAACTATACCGCCCAAGGCATAACTACCATCGGTAGTAATATCGGGTATGTTAAATATCTTCATGGATATATAAATACCCAGTGCAATCCCTGCAAAGCATAAGCCCTGCAACAGGGCCGTAATGTAAAAGTCCATTATTTTACAGCCTCAAAATTTTGCGGAACCGTAATGTGATACTTTTGAGCAGCCGCCGGGTTGTAAACGCGCTTCCTGATTTTAACCATTTCAGGCTTTAGTCCGTCAGTTTTGTGCGTTTTTAAATATTGTGCAGCCTGCTCGCCCGATTGGTACCCCCATTGGTAAATATCTGCGCCGAAAGCGGCTACGGCGCCGCGCTGCACCAGGCCGGCTTCGCTGGTAAAGATGGGGACGTTCTTTTGCTCGCAGCTTTTTAAGATAGTCTCAAAAGCGGCAAAAACAGTATTATCCGGGTTGGCAAAAAAGGCATCAATGTTTTTGCTGAGTAATGATTGTGTGACCAGCTGCGCATCAGCCGACGAGTTAAGCGGCACAGCCAGTAGCGTTATATTTAATTTACCGGCCAGCTGTTTGATACGCTCCATAGCATCGGCTGATTGCGGCTCCGACTGGTTATAAATCATCCCTACGACTAACTTGCCTGCTTTGGGCTTTAATAATTTAGGGATGAGACTAAACGAAGTATCAATGTAGTTTAGGTCTTCAACCGTGCCAAAAAGGTTAGCCGGCGCTTTGCCTTGGACATCCAATAAATGGGCACGCTCGGGCGTTGGCGATACCATCATAAAAACAGGGATGGTTTTAGTTTTTTGTGATGCCGTAACCGACGATAAGGTAGTACTGGTGGCCAGCAAATCTACAGGCTCAGATACAAAATAGTTTACAATTTGCGTTAGCGTAGGTATACTGCCCTGCGCATTTTTATATTCAATTTTAAGGTTGCCTTTGCTTTCGCTGTAACCATTTTTAGCCAGCGCATCAACAAAACCGTTTTTCGCCTGGGCTATGGTCGCATCCTCAAAAGCATCTACAAAACCAACTACCGTAACATTTTTATTTTTAGCAGGCTTACAGGCTGCAAGGCATAGCAATACAGCGCAAAGCAAAAGGTAAGGGTTGCGTTTCATTGCACTAAAGTAGTTAAATACAGGTATACCCTTTCTACAGTTTTAAAATAGCCACGCATTTTTACTTGCCGATTAACTAATTTAGCCATTCATGATACCTGTGTCTAAACTTCCGCAAACCGGAACTACTATTTTTACCGTAATGTCTGCTTTAGCCAGCGAGGTAGGTGCCATCAACCTTTCTCAGGGCTTTCCGGATTACAACTGCGACCCTGAATTGATAAATATGGTTACCCGCGCTATGCAAGGCGGATTTAACCAATATGCACCTATGGCCGGCTGGTTGCCACTGCGCGAAGCCATTGCTCAAAAAACCGAAAAACTTTACGGCGCTACCTATAACCCGGATACCGAAATTACCATCACCGCCGGTGGTACCCAGGCTATTTTTACCGCTATTTGCGCTGCCATACACCCAAATGATGAGGTAATTGTGTTTGAGCCTGCTTACGATTGCTACGCCCCTGCCATTAAACTGATGGGTGGCACGGTAAAATCGCTGGAATTGGAACCGCCTAATTACCGCATTGCCTGGGATATGGTAAAACGCCTTATCAGCAACCGTACGCGGATGATTATCTTGAATTCGCCGCATAATCCTACTGCTACGGTTTTAACTAAAGAAGATATTGACGAGCTATCGGCCATCGTAAAAAACCGGGATATTCTGATTTTGAGCGATGAGGTGTACGAGCACTTAATTTATGATGGCGCCACCCATCATAGCATGGCCCGGTACCCTGAGTTGCAGCAGCGCAGCTTTATTGTGGCCTCGTTCGGTAAACTTTTGCACGCCACGGGTTGGAAACTCGGATATTGTCTGGCACCGGCCAACATGATGAACGAGTTTAGAAAAATACACCAGTATAATGTTTTTAGTGTTAACACACCGATGCAGGTGGCCGTAACCGAGTACATCAAAAACGAAGACCATTATTTGAGCTTGTCTTCGTTTTTTCAGCAAAAACGAGATGCATTCAGGGCGGGTTTGGCACAAACTAAGTTTACCTTACTACCTTGTTCAGGCTCGTACTTCCAATCGGTTAAATATCAGGGATTTGACAACATGAAAGATACCGAACTGGCTATCAAAATCACTAAAGAATACGGGGTGGCATCCATACCGGTTTCGGCCTTTTATAGCAAGGCTACCGACCACCATGTACTTCGTTTTTGTTTTGCCAAAAAACAAGAAACGCTGGATAAAGCCGTTGAAAGACTGATGAAGCTGTAGAAGCCATCACCCTTAATTAACTATTATTTTTAACTAACCTGTTTGCTGATGCTTATGGAGAATTTAAAAATCACCACTTTTCAGGGTTATCTGTTTTGGGAAAACCCCGATAAAAATCTGCAAAATATCAGCCTGCGTTTATCGGGCTTACGTACTAATACAGACCTCATTGTACTGCCCGAAATGTTTACCACCGGCTTTACCATGAATGCTGCCGAACTGGCCGAACCCATGCAGGGCAAAACCATGCAATGGATGGAAAGCACCGCCAAAAAATACGAGTGTGTAGTTACCGGTAGCCTCATCATCGCCGAAGAGGGCAAATATTATAATCGTCTTATCTGGATGCAGCCAGACGGCCATTACGAGTATTATGACAAGCGCCATTTGTTTGCCCTGGGTAAAGAACATACCACCTACACTGCCGGCAAAAAGAAGCTCCTGGTTAAGCTTAAAGGCTGGACCATCTGCCCCATGATATGTTATGATTTGCGTTTCCCGGTTTGGATACGTAATAATCCTGATGAGTTTTATGATTTGCTGCTGATAGTAGCCAACTGGCCCGAACGCCGCTCGCTACACTGGCGTACACTGATTCCTGCCCGTGCGGTTGAAAATCAAGCATACGTAATTGGTGTAAACCGCGTTGGTCACGATGGAAATGAAGTGTACCACTCCGGCGACTCGACTTGTATCGACCCCAACGGCAACGTCATTTATTATAAGCGCGATGAGGAAGATTTGTACACCTTTACTATCAACGCCGACGAGCTTATTAAAACACGCCGTGCCTTGCCATTTTTACGGGATGCCGACGATTTTCATTTAGACGAATAGCAGCCGGCCAACAACCACTTATTTAAATTGTGCTTTATGGGCCAAGTGCTTATCTTGCGCTTTATATCCAGTTTAAATATCCGCAACTACATGATTTTTTTTAAACAAGTATTAACCGTTACGCTCACTTGTTTATGGTTTGCTGTACCGGTGCAGCAGGCTTCGGCACAAAAAAAGAAGCGCGACTACTCGCCCTACGTTAATCCTTTTATTGGCACCGGCGGCCATGGCCACACCTTTCCGGGAGCTACGGCGCCATTTGGTATGGTGCAGCTTAGTCCGGACACCCGTTTGGAGGGTTGGGACGGATGCTCGGGATATCATTACTCGGATACTACAGTTTACGGCTTTTCGCACACCCACTTAAGCGGCACCGGAATTGCCGATTACTGCGACGTGCTGTTTATGCCCACTACAGGCACGCCGCAACTGCAAAATACGGCGTATCGCTCGGGTTTTAAAAAGTCGGACGAGTCGGCTTCGCTGGGGCACTACAAAACCAAACTAAGCAAGTATAACATTGAGGTTGAGCTTACTGCCACCCAACGTGCGG
Organism: uncultured Mucilaginibacter sp.; assembly: GCA_913777515.1. Taxonomy (GTDB): domain Bacteria; phylum Bacteroidota; class Bacteroidia; order Sphingobacteriales; family Sphingobacteriaceae; genus Mucilaginibacter. The sequence continues at coordinate 1,947 of CAJYSL010000024.1, read as the reverse complement.
GCTTACATCAATACAGTTACCCGTCCAATAGTCAGGCCAATGTCATTATCGACCTGCACCATCGCGACAAGGTTTTAAATTCGTGGATTGAGGTAGTAAACGACCATGAAATACGTGGTTACCGGCAGTCGCAATCGTGGGCAGCTAACCAGCATTCGTACTTTTATGCCAAGTTTTCTAAACCCTTTAAAACATACGGCATCGCAGCTAATGATGTAATACAACAAGGTAAAAGCAAACTGGAAGGCAATAACATCAAAATGTTTGTACAGTTTGATGACCCTAAAGAAGTATTGATTAAAGTAGGTATATCTTCGGTAAGTGCCGACGGTGCGTTGAAAAATCTGGATGCCGAAATTAAAGATTTTGATTTTAAGCAGGTACAAAAGCAAACCAAAGCCGACTGGAACAGAGAACTTTCCAAAATTGATGTACAGGGTGGCGGCCCACCGGTACAACAAGCGCAGCAAAATATGCAAAGCATGTATGGCGGCTATCCATATAGTTCAAGACAACCGCAACGCAAAGCAGCCCCGGCTGTAGATTATACCAAGTACAAACAAACCATATTTTACACAGCGCTTTACCATTGCATGATAGCGCCTAACATCTACAACGATGTTGATGGGCAATACCGTGGCATGGACGGGCAGGTACATACGGCGCAAGGTTTTAATTACTACACGGTTTTCTCTTTATGGGATACATTCAGGGCCGAACATCCGTTACTAACGCTGATTGATAAAAAGCGCACACTCGATTTTATCAAATCTTTTTTGGCGATGTATGAGCAGGGCGGCGTTTTACCCGTATGGCCTCTGGCATCTAGTGAAACGTTTTGCATGATTGGCAACCACGCCATCCCGGTTATTGTGGATGCTTACAGCAAAGGCATACGCGACTTTGATGCGGGCAATGCGTTAGAAGCTATGAAAGCCTCGGCAAATCGCAACCAGTTCGGCCTGGAGTCGTACCGCAAAAACGGCGTGGTGCTGGCTGACGACGAAACCGAATCAGTATCACGCACCTTAGAATACGCTTACGACGACTGGTGCATTGCGCAGATGGCCAAAATGATGAACCGGCCGGATGATTACGCTACTTATATTAAACGCGCTCAGTACTGGAAAAATTCGTTTAACAACCAAAACGGCTTTATGCAAGCCCGCACCAACGGCAGTTGGTTTTTCCCTTTCGACCCTACCGAGGTTAACAATAATTACACCGAAGGCAATGCCTGGCAATACAGTTTTTTTGTGCCGCAGGATATTGAAACTTTAGCTGATAAGCTGGGTGGTATTGATAAACTGGAAGCTAAACTGGATGAATTATTCAGCACCAACAGCACCATGACCGGCAAGCAGGTATCGGACATTACCGGACTGATTGGCCAGTATGCCCATGGCAACGAGCCCAGCCATCATATGGCTTACCTGTATAATTTTACCCCTAACCCGCAAAAAGCGCAGGTACACCTTAATAAAATATTTAACTCGCAGTACACGGATAAACCTGATGGACTGGCAGGGAATGAAGATTGCGGACAGATGTCGGCTTGGTATGTGATGAGTGCGCTGGGTTTATATAATATTGCACCCGGTCAGCAGCAATTTGCCGTGGGTTTACCGCAATTTGAAAAAGCCATCATCACGCTCGAGAACGGCAAGAAGTTTACCATCCTCAACGCCGGTACATCTGTAAGCCTGAGTAACACTTACCTGCAGGGCATGAACCTGAACAAGAAGCCTTACAGCAAATTATATGTAGACTATAAAGATTTAGATGATGGCGGCGAATTTGAGGTTTTTATGGGCCGCTTACCTAACCAGCTTTTTTTGCAGGAGTTGGAAAAACCCACATCCCGCATCACCGATTCGTTAATTGTGGCTAATCCGTGCTTTATTGTACCGTCGCGCAATTTTAAACAGACGTTAACCATCGCCATGA
>CAJYSL010000023.1 GCA_913777515.1 uncultured Mucilaginibacter sp. | reverse complement strand
CCGCCTTTACCATCGGTTTTACCACTCATCAGCTGCAAGTAGTCAATGATGATTAACTGGATGTCGTGCTGTGACTTTAAACGACGACATTTAGCTCGGAATTCAAAAATGTTCAAACCGGGGGTGTCATCAATAATGAGCGGTGCAGCTTCCAGGCGGCCAATTTTGGAGTGGATTTGCTGCCATTCCCACTCTTCCATTTTACCCTTACGTATTTTTTCCTGCTCAATTTCGGCTTCGCCGGATATCAAACGATTCACCAACTGCACCGACGACATCTCGAGCGAGAATACCACTACCGGCTTGTTAAAGTCAACGGCGGCGTTACGGGCACAACTTAGTACGAATGCCGTTTTACCCATCGCCGGACGTGCTGCAATAATCACCAAATCGGATGGTTGCCAACCGGAGGTAATTCGGTCCAGGTCGGTAAAGCCGGTACCCACACCGGTTAAGCCGTCGGTTTTGTTTTTCAGTTCTTCAATTTCCTTCAGGGTTTCCTGCATCAGGTCATCCATCTTACGCGAGTCGCGGCGAAGGTTGTTTTGGGCAATATCAAACAGGTTTTTTTCAGCACGGTCTAACAACTCCAGGATATCGGTGGTATCCTCGTACGCAATATTGATAATGTCGGTAGAGATACGAATCAGTTCGCGCTGAATGTATTTTTGGATGATGATACGCGCGTGGTACTCAATGTTGGCTGCCGAAGCTACCCGGTTGGTTAGCTCAGTGATGTAAAACGCGCCGCCTATCATTTCCAGTTCGCCCTGCATGCGCAACTGGGCTGTAACCGTTAAGATATCTACCGGCGACGTTTTTTCGAACAAAGAACGGATGGCATTAAAGATTTTCTGGTGGCTTTCCACATAAAAAACCTCAGGTTTAAGTACGTCAATTACCGATGATAGCGCATCCTTTTCAAGCATTAGCGCACCTAACACGGCCTCCTCTAAATCACGCGCTTGCGGAGGTAATTTGCCCGATATCAGGTTGGGGGAGGTGTAACTTTTAGCGCGCCTGTCGCTGTTGGTCCGGTTGCTGTTCTCGAAAATCATGGTCTATCACTAAATCGTAGGCAACAAAAATATACAAAACTGCGGGGCTTTTACCAGCCCTAAAACATTAAACTTTCAACCAGGCGTGTTGAAAAGTTTTTGATGTCTTAGTGTTCAACAATGCGAAAACAAATTTGTATGTAAACGTCAGCGCCCAAATTTGCACTGCTAATCCGTTAAAAATGCCTGCTGATAATTGTGTACTTTTGCAATCTTAATTGTATTTACATGACGGGTAACCATTCGGCTAAGCGAAGCAGCAATCAAATCATTTTCGGCATCAGGGCTATTATCGAAGCCATTGTATCGGGCAAAGAAATAGAAGCCTTATATATTCAGCGCGGGCTGGCCGGCGGCTTGATGCAGGAATTAAAAAGCGTGACCAACGAGTACCAGATTGTGCCGCAATATGTACCGATAGAAAAACTGCACCGCATGACACCTAAAAACCATCAGGGTGCGGTGGCCGTAGTATCGCCGATTACTTACCAAAAAATAGAAAACATTATCCCGGATATTTACGAGCGAGGAGAAACGCCGTTGGTGCTGGTTTTAGACAGTGTTACCGATGTGCGTAATATGGGCGCATTAGCCCGTACAGCCGAATGTGCCGGTGTACATGCCATCGTGATACCGGCTAAAGGTTCGGCCCAGATTAATGCCGATGCGGTTAAAACCTCAGCCGGTGCACTGTATAAAATACCGGTTTGCCGCCATGATAACTTTGTGCAAACGGTTAAATTTTTACAGGAGTCGGGTTTGCAGGTGGTATGTTGTACCGAAAAGACCAACGATTATATTTATAAGCCCGACTACAAGCTGCCTACAGCTATCGTAATGGGGTCTGAAGAAGACGGTATCCGCAACGAGTTAATACGCTCCGCCGATTACCTGGCCAAAATACCTATGTTTGGCGAGATAGAATCACTCAACGTATCCGTATCCGCCGGAATTATCTTATATGAGGCGGTGAGACAGAGAAGATAGTGGTGAGTGGTTGATTAGTTGAGTAGTTGAATGTGACCAATACGGTGCAATTTACTCAATCTGTTTTGTAGTTGAATTATTCAAATGATTAAGTGGTTGGGTAGTTGATTGAATTAAGAACTGCTCACTCAATCAACTATTCAACCACTTAACTATTCAACCACTCACTAAATATACTTCGTTCCGAATTTTGATTTAACGTCGGCAACTACTTGTTTCACGTTTTGCTCTTGGTCGCGCGGGCAAATCAGCAGCGTGTTGTTTGATTCAACCACGATGTAATCGTGCAGACCTTGTAAAACCACCAGTTTATCGGCAGGTACGTTTACCATACAGTTCGACGAATCATACATAATTACTTTCTCGGCCGGGATTACCGCATTGCCTACGTAATCTTTATCGGCCAGTTGGTAAATAGAAGCCCAGGTACCCAGGTCAGACCAGCCGAATTCTGAAGGTAACACATACACGTTCTCCGCTTTTTCCATGATGCCATAATCAATAGAGATATTGGTACAACGCTGGTAAGCAGTGTGTACATGGCCTTTTTCGTGCTCGCTGTTGTAAACGCTGCGCGCATCGGCAAATATCTCATGCATATCGGGCAGATGCTTGTCAAACGCGCTAACAATGGCCTTAGCCGACCATACAAAGATGCCGGCATTCCATAAGAAGTCGCCGCTTTGGATGAAGGTTTTCGCAATATCAAGTGTTGGTTTTTCGGTAAAGGTTTTAACTTTATGAAACTTACCGTCAATCACCTCATCATTATACTGGATGTAGCCGTAACCAGTATCCGGGCGAGATGGCATGATGCCTAGGGTAACCAGGCACTCGTGTGCCGCAGCGGTCTTCATTGAGTCTTCGATAGAAGTGATGAATGCAGCTTCGTTTAAAATCAGGTGGTCTGAAGGGGCAACAACAATCACCGCGTCAGGGTTCATGCTTTCAATTTTGTAACAGCCGTAAGCTACACAAGGGGCCGTGTTACGCATTACAGGCTCGGTTAAAATCTGCCCGTCAGTAAGTTCAGGTAATTGTGTTTTTACCAAGTCGGTGTAAATTTCGTTGGTAACAACGTATATGTTTTCTTGCGGGCAAATTTTTAAAAAACGCTCATAAGTGTTTTGGATGAGAGTTTTACCGGTGCCTAAAATATCAATAAACTGTTTGGGATGTGAGGTTCGGCTGATAGGCCAGAAACGGCTGCCTATACCGCCAGCCATAATAATGGCGTAATAGTTTTTGTTCATGTGATTACAGTAAGTAGTGTTGGTGTAACACCGCCGTCAAAATTGTAAAAAAATATCGGGTTTTATAATAATAAAAGACGATATTTAGTTATATAAAACAGTGTTAACATACAGCGGAAAATTTCGAACATAACAGTCAAAAATCATATTAGTTTAATATTTTGTTTACAAAACCTGCGCTACGTAATTTTTTTTGTTATTTTGAACTATAAAAGCAACATTTCATAATTTCTAAAACAACGATGATTGAAATAAAAAAATCGCTTTTTGACAACCTTCAGAATTTCTTTGGCTTTGATAATTTTAAGGGTGAGCAAGAAGCGATTATCACCAATATAATGGCCGGTAATGACACCTTCGTTATTATGCCAACCGGCGGCGGCAAATCCATGTGTTATCAGCTTCCGGCACTCATGACGGAAGGTACGGCAATCGTAATCTCTCCTTTGATTGCCTTAATGAAAAATCAGGTCGACCAGCTCCGGGCTTTTTGTAATTCAGATAGTGTAGCCCACTTCTTAAATTCATCTTTAACCAAGTCCGAAACTGCTAAGGTAAAAGAAGACGTTCTGGCTGGCCGCACTAAGTTACTTTATGTGGCTCCAGAGTCTTTAACCAAGCAGGACAATATAGACTTTTTACGTTTAAATAAACTTTCGTTTGTTGCTGTTGATGAGGCGCACTGTATTTCGGAATGGGGACACGATTTCCGCCCGGAGTACCGCAAAATACGCCAGGTAATTGCTAACTTGGGCGAGAATATTCCTATCATCGCCCTTACAGCTACCGCTACCCCAAAAGTACAGCACGACATCCAGAAAAACCTGCAAATGAACAATGCAACGGTGTACAAATCATCGTTTAACCGTTCTAATTTGTACTACGAAGTTCGTGCAAAGCGCAACGTGCTTAAAGAGATTATTAAGTTCATCAAACAGCATCAAGGTAAATCGGGCATTGTATACTGCCTGAGCCGTAAAAAAGTAGAAGAGGTGGCCGAGGCATTAACACTTAACGGCATCAAAGCACTGCCTTACCACGCCGGTTTAGATGCCAAGGTACGTGCCGAAACGCAGGATAAGTTTTTGATGGAAGATGCCGATGTTATTGTGGCTACCATCGCTTTCGGTATGGGTATCGATAAACCTGACGTACGTTATGTAATACACCACGATGTGCCTAAAAGCATGGAAGGTTATTACCAGGAAACCGGCCGTGCTGGCCGTGATGGTGGCGAAGGCGTTTGTGTGGCCTTCTACTCTGAAAAAGACGTAGATAAGCTGCAGAAGTTTATGAAAGACAAACCTGTTTCTGAACGCGAAATAGGTACCCAGATATTAAAAGAAGTTATTGATTATGCTGAATCGGCCGTGTGCCGCCGTAAGCAGATATTGCACTACTTTGGCGAAGATTATGAAGCGTCGAACTGTAATTGCATGTGTGATAACTGCAGCTCAGAACGCCAGTTTTTTGATGCCGAAGCGCAACTGCATCAGGTACTAAGCCTGATTAGACAATTAGGCGATAAGTTTGACGACCATCACATCACCAGTGTGTTGATGGGGCAGGATAACCCGCATGTGCATCACTACGAACATCATTTGCTTGATGTTTTTGGCGCCGGCAAAGAGGAGGGCGAAAACCTTTGGCGCTCATTATTGCGCCAGGCGATGTTGGATAACTTCCTATCAAAAGATATTGATAATTACGGCTTGTTAAAGCTGACCGAAAAAGGTCATGACTTTATCGACAACCCATACAGCATACGCTTTGTGCTAAACAAGCCGATGGAAGCTGCTGATGATGATGACTCTGAAGATGGCCCTAAGCAAGGCGGCACGGCATTAGATACGCAGCTGCTGCAAATGCTGAAAGACCTACGCAAGAAGATTGCCAAGCAAAAAAATCTGCCCCCGTTTGTTATTTTCCAAGACCCGTCTTTAGAAGAGATGTGTACGCACTACCCGGTATCTACTGATGAGTTAAAACAGATTTCGGGCGTGGGTGCCGGTAAGGCAGCCAAGTTTGGCGGTCCTTTTATCGAGCTGATTAAGAAGTACGTGGAGGACAACGACATTGACCGCCCGGTAGATATGGTAATTAAAAGTGCGGCCAATAAATCTGCACTAAAAGTTTACATCATCCAGAATATCGACCGTCATTTAGACCTCGAAGACATTGCCGCTTCTAAGGGCTTAACTTATGAAGAAATTCTGCGAGAGGTAGAATCAATCGTAAATTCGGGTACTAAACTAAACCTGAACTATTATATCGACGAAGTTATAGATGAGGATAAGCAGGACGAGGTTTACGATTATTTCCGCTCAGCCGAAATCGACTCTATAGATGATGCCTTGGTGGATTTAGGTGTAAACGATTACACCCGCGAAGAAATACAACTGATGCGTATCAAATTTATGTCGGAGTTGGGGAACTAATTTTTCACGACAAATCATTCATATAGAGGAGCCTCAAAAAAGGCTCCTTTTTTGTGTAACTTATCGGCGGTTTGGTTGTTCAACAAAAACCAATAACCTATGAACGCTTACCGCCTCGTCACCTTTTTATTTGATTTCGTATATTACGGTTTACTGATTGCGTTAACAACGCCTGCTTTTGCGCAAACCGCGAACGACAGTATTTCGATCAAGATGTACCGTTATCGGCAAGCACATCCATCATCTTTACTGTTTGCGCACTTCGATAAAACGGTCTACACAAATAATGAAAATATCTGGTTTACCGCCTACTTGCTCAATTGCACTAATCCTGAGCTGCATAACACCTTATCAGTTGCGTTAATTAACGATCTGGATAAAACGGTAATGTTGCAAAAGAAATTCGTGATGGGGGCGGGTATTGGTTTTGGAAACATGCTTTTACCCGACACTATTGCCCCAGGTAATTACAGCGTGCTGGTTTATACCAACCGTTTGGTTAACAATAAACCTGTGGCAATTTTTGAGCAGCCGGTTACCATTAAAACTACTGCCACCCCCGATTTTAAAGCCTTGCTTTATCTACCCGATTCGAATGCTCTAAAAATGGGCACAAAGCCATTTAACGTGACGCTGAGTGTATCCGGGAATGATTATATGCCCGTTCCGTTTGCTACAGTAAAATACAAGTTTGCCGGCAATGATACAAGCGTTATTACAGGCGTGACCAAAACAGATAAGGCAGGGCAGTTAACCCTCCCTGTGCCACGCGGCAAAAATTTGATCAGCGCACAAATTAAAAAGGAAAAAAATACCCAATACCTTTATCTGGCATTACCTGGCGCTAACCAAACAGCACAAGTAAAATTTTGCCCCGAAGGCGGACGCTTGATTGCAAACGTTTTGACCAAAGTAGGATGGGAGGCAACCACACCGGCAAAAGAACCGCTAAAAGTCGGGGCCTTGCTATACGAAAACAATAAAGTCATTGACACGCTGCAAACCAATCAATACGGTATGGGCATGTTTTCGCTTATTCCAAAACCTAATCAAACTTACACGGTGAAGCTCAAAAATATAACGCAAAGGGATACGACATATAATCTTCCGCCCGTCGAGTCGAGCGGCGTAAATATATCCATATCGCAGGCGCTTGCTGATGATGTGCTCAATTTCCAAATCAAATCAACTCAGCGCATGTCGGTTTATCTACATGTTCATAATTATCAGCAGGAATTTGTTAACATGCCTGTTGAGGTGGAAGCTTATGCTCCGCGCAGAGTGAAGGTGGCTTTGGACAGCCTTCCCAGAGGCGTTAATTGTATTACTTTAACAGATGCCGCAGGCCGGCTCTTAGCTGAGCGAACGTTTTTCGCCCATTTTGACAGCAAAGAAAAGCTGATTCTGCAAACCGATAAAAGCACATACAACACACGCGAAAAAATACAACTCTCTGTAAAACTCGCCACTGCTAATGCCAACGGTACAAATGCATTGGTATCAATTGCCTGTGTACAGGCCAACCGGATTGAGATTAAAAAAGTTAATGATATTGAGACCTATACTTATCTAAAAAACAATCTAAAACAGTTGCCGACGAAAGAAAATTATTTGGGCACTACTGCCGACGATAAAAGTTTTTTAGAACAGGTACTTTTAATTAAAGGCTGGCGTAAATATAATTGGGCTGAAGTCAGCAGCAATAGTACAAGTATAAATCGTCTTGACGAACATTCAGTTGTATTTTCCGGTAAGATATTATCGGGAAATAAGCCGCTTAAAAAGCCGGTTTCGTTGGTTGTAGCACGCGATTCAGGTTCGGTTTTACTGACTACCGATGCAGTTGGTAACTTTACGCTTGACCCAAGTCAGCTAATCACCGAACAGGATGGAAAAGTACGGCTTTTGATTGCTATTAAAGATAACTACAGTGCCTACTACACCGATCCCTACAAGTTGTTAAATGATCAGTTAGCCAAATCGTATCAGCCTGTTATTTACGAAAAAGGGATCTCCACGCTTAATACAAGCTCGTTTACTTTGTCGGGTTTCCAAAAAGCAATACAGCTAAAAGAAGTGAAAGTAACGGCAGGTAAAGGGTCGGTGTACAAGGCGGGGGCCACCAATCAGTGCGGCGATTATGTTTGTCAGTTTAATATTCTTAACTGCCCAAATCACGTGTTTGCCGCTCATACATTGCCTGTTGTGGGGCGTATGTATACACTTAACGGGCGCATGATTACTTATCAGGGCTGTGCTGAAGAAAAAGACAGCATGCGAATGATTAGCGGAATCTTCTTATCAAAGCAGTTTTCCGGTTCTGATTATTCGCTTTTAAACCCAACTGAACCTGAGTATATGTCTACTATATTTTGGAAACACCTTACTCAGGTAGATACAAAAAAGCCAACCACACTGTCATTCTACACCAGCGATATTACCGGAAAATATAAAATTGTTGTTCAGGGCATTACTGACAATGGCGTTGTTTATGGTCAAAGTTACATCACTGTCAACAAAAAATAAGGCGCTTACATGGCTATTACTTTAAACTCTGTTCGCCGGTTTTGAGCGCGGTTATCTTCAGTATTGTTTGGTACCACCGGCTTGAGTTTACCGTATCCTTTATATTGCAATTTGGCAGCGTTAACACCATGGCTTATCAGATATTGATATACTGTTTTAGCCCGGTTTTCGGATAAGGTCTGATTCAGTTTATCGTTACCTGCATTGTCGGTATGGCCGGATATTTCGATGCTAACCGTTGGGTTTTGCGCCATAAAACTGATGAGGGATTGCAACGCCGATTGCGACTCTGGCTTTAAATTAAAGCGGTTGGTATCAAAAAATATATTTTTCAGGATGGCCGACTTTCCTACTTCAATCGCACTCAGCGGAATCTCAATCTGAAAAAAACGGGTCGCGTTTTTGCCCGTCAGCGAAAAGTTTTCGGATGAAAACAGGTATCCGTTTTTTGAAACCGTCAGGCCGTAGTTTTTGCCAGTGACCAAGGTGGCTAAAAAGTCGCCTTGCGTAGCCGAGCTGTAGTTTTGATAAATTGGCGTGTTGGTTACTAAATCTACAATCTCGACAGCTGCCTCAATAGGTTGTTTGGTGGCCGCATCGGTAACGGTGCCTTTAACGTAGGTTACCAGGTGCGGTCTTGCTTTTTCGGGGAGTTCGAAGCTGTAAATATCAAAGCCGCCAAAGCCGTTTAGGGTATTGGATGCGAAAAAGGCATACTTGCCATTGGCGCTGATGCTTAGGCCGTTTTCGTCGCCGCTGGAATTGATGGGATAGCCCATGTTTTCGGGCTTTTGCCATTTACCGGTTTTATCCAGCCGGCTCACAAACAAATCCTTATTACCCAGTCCCGGCCAGCCGTTAGAGCAAAAATACAGTGTGCTGTCGTCAGGGTGGATGTAAGGCGATTGCTCATCATAAGGTGTATTAACGTTTGGTCCCAGGTTTTCGGGCTGCGACCAGCCTTTATCGGTTACCCGGCACTTCCAGATGTCATAACCACCGTAGCCGCCCTTGCGGTTGCTAACAAAATAAAGCGTGCGGCCATCGGCACTGATAGAGGGTTGCGATTCCCATCCGGAACTGTTAACCGGCGTGTTCAGGTTATAGGGCTTGCTCCAATCGGCACCTTTTTTTTGGGTTACATAGATATCGCAACGGCCCAACCCGTCGGGGCGGTTACACCCGGTAAAAAACAAGTATTTGCCATCCTGCGAGATAGATTGCGCGCCCTCGTTATACTCTGCTGTGTTGATAATTTTGCTGAGATAGGCAGCGTTGAGCCATTTGCCATTTTGCTTTGTACTACGGTAAAAATCCTCATTATTGCCAATTTTGCGTGTAAAAATCAGTGTGCTTTCATCAGCGGTCGATACCGGCAGGTACTCATCATTGGCCGAATTTATTTCGGCTCCTAAATTAACCGGCTTAAACGGAACCGGGTGCTGTACGGTGGCGATACTAAATGTACAATCATCAATCAGCTTGCGGGCATAAAAGCGGTTTTCGGGACTGATGGTAGGGTAGGTAATATATTTTTCGAGACGCTGTTGCGCCTGCGCGTACTGGCTTAAATTAATTTCGCACTCTGCCAGCTTAAGGTACACGCCACGGTTAAATTCCGGATTAATGGCCACTACACGCTGGTAATGTTCGGTGGCCGCTTTATATTTTAATTGCTGCCTGAGCAGGTCTGCCAGTTGCAGATGCGCCTCGACGAACTGACCGTCTGCCGATAGGGCACTCTCCAGGTTTTGAATTGCCCCGGCATAGTCCTGCTGGTCTAACCGGCCACCGGCTTTTTGGTAGTAGGTAATGGCTGTTTCGTTGGCAGTACTGTAACGCTTTGATTGTGCAGATGCGTTAAGCGCAAGCAGTAAAAAAGTTATGATGAGGCGTAGATGCATGTTTAACTTCCTGTTAAACTAAAGTACGGTTTTTAAGGAATATTCATGTATTTATGTGTTTGCAGCGAAACTTCCCATTGCGGGTTGTTCATCACATAATCTACAATAAGTGGCAGCATCTCTTTATGTTTAGACCATTCGGGTTGTAAAAACAGTTTGCAATCCGGTGATACCCGTTTGGCGTGCTCCTCGGCCCAAGCAAAATCCGATTTATTAAATACAATTACCTTCAGTTCATGCGCAAAAGCTGCCACGTCGGGCATCGACGCTTTAAACTTTTTGGGCGATAGGCAAATCCAGTCCCATTCGCCCGATAGTGGGTAAGCACCAGATGTTTCAATAAAAGTATTAATGCCGTGCTGATGTAGCTGCCGGGTTAAATAATCCAGGTTGTAAATTAATGGCTCACCACCGGTAACTACTACGTTTTTAGACGGATAACGCAAGGCATTGCTAACAATAGTATCCGTCACAGTTAGTGGATGTAAATCAGCATTCCAGCTTTCTTTTACGTCGCACCAATGGCAGCCCACATCACAACCGCCCAGCCTGATAAAATAGGCTGCTTTGCCCGAGTTGTAACCTTCGCCCTGTATTGTATAAAAGTCTTCCATCAACGGAAGCTGTGTGCCATCTTCTGGTATGAGGTGTGCCATAATCAATCTGCAAATATACACAAACCCAGTTAGCGCGAACATTTTTAAAACTTCTTACAGTTAAAAATTATTTGTATAATTACTTAAATATCAGGTGTATGAAAAAACTTTACTTTTTGATTATACTTTTGGCTTCCTGCATGTGTGCCTCGTGTGTAGATATTGTTGAGCGATATAATTTTAAAGCTAACGGGGCGTGTGATGTGATTTACGATTTTGACATGAGCCGTGCCGTTGCAGTGCTGCACAACTTACTGTCTGATTCGGTTGCGGCTACCCCGCAGTTTGCCATGGTGAAAGATACAGTGATGAACCTATACAGCGCACTGCCAGATAGTACTCAGGATAAGCTAAGCATTGAGCAAACCAAACTGGCCAAAAGCAGCAATCTGGCTATTGACATGAACCTGAAGAAGGACATCATGAAAGTGAGCATCCGGCACCAGGCTGATAGCCCCGCCGGATTGGAATATTATCTGCAACAACTTTCGAAACTCGCTAACTACAATAAACTTAGCCCCAAGGGTAATGCGGTAAACATATTCAATGCGCAACAGCTTATTGCCGGGCAAGACTGTTATTCTTACCAGGTTACTTCGCATAAGTTTTGCCGAATTATTGACAAAACCAAGTTTAATAATTTTCTGAAAAAAACGCAGTCTACCTTTGCTATGGCTAAAGCCATGCTGATTGATATGCCTTACAAAGTAGTGCTTAACTTTGCCAAGCCAGTTAAAAAAATTGACAACAAAAAGGCCGTACTCTCGGCCGATAGGAAGCAAGTAATTTTGCAAACCAATATGGATGAGTTGATTAAAAACCCAACCGTAATGAACCTGCAGATAGATTTTTAAGCGTGGCTTGGTATAAAGTATTGGAGCAGGCAGATTTAAGCCAACCGTTTATCAAAAAGGTAAAAGCCGGCGGTAAGTCCATTTGTTTAGTTCATCATAATCTTCAATTATTTGCCTTGTCAGCCACATGCCCGCATGCCGGGGCCGATTTAAGTCAGGGATGGTGCAGCGAACAACGGTTGGTATGCCCTCGTCACCGATATGAGTATGACCTGCAAACAGGCAAAGGTGCAACCGGGCAAAATGATTATGTGAATACCTATACTGTGAAAGTTGAAGGAACAGACGTTTACGTGGAGATTAACTCCTGGACGGAAAATGTGAGAAGCTGGTTCAGCTAAAAGCAGAAATGGCTGTTCAGTGTGCACTGAACAGCCATTTCTGCTTTTAGCTTTTTAAATTAAAACTTGCTTAAGCTTGGATAAACCTCACGGTTGGCTGAAGCCAATGTGTTTTTTAGTAACCCGATGATGGTCATGAGGCCTACACCACCCGGAACCGGGGTAATCCACGATGTTTTAGGTGCAACGTTTTCAAAATCAACATCGCCGTATAATTTGTAGCCAGATTTGGTAGTGGTAGAGGTTTCGCGGTTCATGCCTACGTCAATTACCACGGCACCTTCTTTTACCATATCGGCCGTAATAAAATTCTTTTTGCCGATGGCCACAATCAGGATGTCAGCATCCAGGGTAAACTTTTTAATGTCAGGCGTACGGCTATGGCAAATGGTCACGGTACAGTTGCCCGGTTGTGTGTTACGTGCCATCAAGATGCTCATAGGTGAGCCTACAATGTTACTCCGGCCAACTACCACGCAATGCTTTCCGGCAGTTTCAATGCCGTACTCTTTTAGCATTAAGGTGATGCCATAAGGCGTAGCCGGGATAAACGACGGCAAGTTACGCTGCATACGACCCAAATTAATAGGGTGAAAGCCATCCACATCTTTACGATGGTCAATCTGCTCGGTTACTTTTTCAGGATCGATGTGCTTAGGTAAGGGTAATTGCACAATAATACCGTCGATATCCGGGTTGTGATTTAATTCCGATACTTTAAGTAACAATTCGTCCTCAGTAACATCTTCTTCATAGCGCACCAAAGTAGATTTGAAACCCACTTTTTCACAATTGCGCATTTTGCTGGCTACATAAGTTTCGCTGCCACCATCATGGCCCACCAGTACGGCTACCAAATGTGGCTTACGACCCGATTGCTTTAAATATTCAGCTGCCTGCTCGGCAATTTCAACTTTCAGTTTCTCCGAAACGTATTTTCCGTCAAGTATCTCCATGCCCCCTAACCCCCTAAAGGGGGAATTTTTTATTAGTTGTTATGTTAATTTATCAGCTCACGTCCTCCAAATGCTCCCCCTTTAGGGGGCTGGGGGGCTTGAGTTTAGGCTTTGTCTTAATCCAATTTCAACACCGCCATAAACGCCGATTGCGGTATCTCTACGTTACCCACCTGACGCATGCGTTTTTTACCTTTTTTCTGTTTTTCTAACAGTTTACGTTTACGTGAGATGTCACCACCATAACACTTGGCCGTTACGTCTTTACGTAAAGCGCGTACGTTTTCGCGGGCAATTACTTTGGCACCAATAGAAGCCTGGATGGCAATCTCAAATTGCTGGCGTGGTAGAAGTTCTTTCAGCTTTTCGCAAATCTTTTTACCAAAATCGTATGAGTTACTGCGGTGTATTAGTGACGATAAAGCATCCACCGGCTCGCCATTCAGTTTAATATCTAAACGCACCAGGTCCGACTGGCGGTAGCCAATTTGCGAGTAGTCAAAAGAGGCGTATCCTTTAGAAATGGTTTTCAGCTTATCGTAAAAGTCAAACACAATCTCGCCCATTGGCATCTCAAAAATGAGTTCCACACGGTCGGAAGTCAGGTACGACTGGTTAACGATGATACCCCGCTTTTGTATACACAACGACATTACCGGGCCAACAAATTCGGCTTTGGTAATGATATTGGCTTTAATATAAGGCTCCTCAACAAACTCCAGTTTGCTTGGGTCGGGCAGGTCGGAAGGGTTGTTAACTATCAATTCTTCGCCTTTGGTAGTATAGGCAATGTACGACACGTTGGGCACGGTAGTAATTACCGTCATGTCGAACTCGCGCTCTAAACGTTCTTGGATAATCTCCATGTGGAGCATACCCAAAAATCCGCATCGGAAACCAAAGCCTAACGCTGCTGAAGACTCCGGTTCAAAAACCAGTGATGCATCGTTCAGTTGCAGTTTAGCCATCGATTCGCGCAGCTCTTCGTAATCCTCAGTATCTACCGGGTAAATACCGGCAAATACCATAGGTTTAACCTCCTCAAAGCCTTGTATACCTTCGGCCGCAGGGCGGTCAACCAGGGTAATGGTGTCGCCCACTTTTACCTCACGGGCTTCTTTAATACCCGAAATGATGTAGCCTACGTCGCCGGTTTTAATCACCTCTTTAGGTACTTGGTTCAGCTTCAAAGTACCCACTTCATCGGCAAAGTATTCTTTACCGGTGGCGATGAATTTAACCTTGGTGTTTTTACGAATCTCGCCGTTTACTACCTTAAAGTAGGCAATAATACCACGGAACGAGTTAAATACCGAGTCGAAAATTAACGCTTGCAAAGGCGCATCCGGGTCGCCTACCGGGGCAGGCACACGCTCAATGATAGCACGCAAAATATCTTCAATACCCATACCTGTTTTGCCCGATGCCGCTAAAATTTCTTCGCGTTTGCAGCCAATCAGGTCAACAATCTGGTCTTTAACTTCCTCGGGCATAGCGCCGGGCAGGTCCATTTTGTTGAGTACCGGTATGATTTCCAAATCATTTTCTAAAGCCAGGTAAAGGTTAGAGATGGTTTGGGCTTGTATACCCTGAGACGCATCCACAATCAGTAAAGCGCCTTCGCAGGCCGCAATAGAACGCGATACCTCGTACGAGAAATCGACGTGACCGGGTGTGTCAATCAGGTTTAAAACGTAAGGCTGACCGTCCAGGGTGTAATCCATCTGGATGGCGTGGCTTTTTATGGTAATACCACGCTCGCGTTCCAGGTCCATGTCATCAAGTAACTGAGCCTGCGCTTCGCGCTGGGTAATAGTCTTGGTATATTCGAGCAAACGGTCGGCCAGGGTACTTTTACCGTGGTCGATGTGAGCAATGATACAAAAGTTACGAATGTGCTTCATTTGAAAACGCAAAAGTAGCTTTTTAAGCCGATAAATTT
>CAJYSL010000022.1 GCA_913777515.1 uncultured Mucilaginibacter sp. | reverse complement strand
CGCATGCACGAGGTGGATAAAAACACCGTCAACTATCAGCCCGTGGGCACCCCTCAACCGTTATCTGATTTTAATATTCAGTCGCTCCGGCAAGATTCAGCAGCTAATGTACTGGCCGGCATCCAGCCCTTAAACCAGCCTGTACGCAAGTATCCAAAACTTACGAGGCCTTTTAATTTTCATAGCTTAATCCCCAATATTGATGACCCGGAATATTCGTTCTCGTTATTGGGGCAAAATATTTTAAACACGGTCGAAAGCGAATTGTCCTTCACTTACAACCGCAACGAGGGCTACAAGCAATTCGGCTTTACCACAACTTACGGCGCATTGTTTCCTTACCTGTTCACTAACGTAAATTATACTTTAGACCGGCGCGATTACGGGTTTGACCAAAACCGTAACCCTGTAGAAGTAAACTGGAACGAAACGCGTTTACAAGCCGGGTTACAAGTGCCGCTGGTGTTTGCCGGTGGTCGTAATTACACGCGTTTTAACTTTACCAGCAGTGTTAACTACAGCCTCAACAATGTTAAACAGGCAGCATTTAAAAGTTCCCTGCCTGATAATACATACCTGAGTAACTCGGTAACGTTTACCAACCAGATTGCCAAACCCTATCAGCTTATATATCCGGAGCTGGCACAAAATATTACGTTAACTTATCGTAATACCATCAACGGCTTAAACGCACACCAGTTGCTGGCCTCGGGTACTTTTTACTTTCCTGGCTTGGTGCGCACTCATAGTTTGGTCATCAATGTGGCTCACCAGCGTCGCGACCGTAATTATAGTATTTTTTCTAACCAGCTATCATTTTCCAGAGGGTATACATCCGACAACCTGTACCGCACTTATAAAGCAGGGGTAAACTATCATTTTCCGATTGCGTACCCTGATGCAGGTTTTGCCAACTTGGTTTACCTGTTGCGGCTAAGAGGAAATTTATTTTATGACTATACCCGCGGAAACGACTTTTACCGCAACGGTACCTCGTTTAAGGCCGACTTCCGTTCGGCGGGGGCAGAGCTATATTTTGATACGCAATGGTTTAACCAGAGCAGTATTACCTTTGGCCTAAGATATACCCGCCTGCTTGACCAGGATGTATTTGGCGGAAACGGCCGTAACCGCTTTACCTTAATATTGCCACTCAGTGTGCTTTAAGCGTGGTAAGGTTCGTTGGCACGGGCAATAATGCTTTTAACACGGGCTTCATCGGTCTCGTCAATTAAGTCTTCAGGAGATAGGGTGTTCAGCATAATCGCCGTGTTAAAATACTGCATGGCGCTTGGCTTACGCATCCGTGCCGATGAGTGTACAATGTTAACCCCGGTAAAATGGATTAGGTCGGCTACGTTGTTTTCGTTTACGCCGCTACCCGGCATAATTTCGATGCGACCGGCGGCTTGCTGTATCAGTTGCACAATTTTGCTGGCGCCTTCCATAGCCGTAGTTTTGCCGCCGGATGTTAAGATGCAATCAAAGCCCATTTCAATCACGTCTTCCAGCGCCTGAAATAAATCGTTGGTCATATCAAAAGCGCGGTGAAAAGTGGTTTTTAAACCTGCTTTTTTAGCCAGTTCAACAAGCTCCGTGCAGCGGGGTTTGTCTACGGTGCCATCAGCATTGAGTATTCCAATCACTACAGCATCGCATCTTAACAAGCCGCAAACATCAATATCGGCTTTCATGGTATCAAACTCGTATTCCGTGTATAAAAAGTCGCCTGCACGTGGGCGCAGCAATACGTGGATGGGGATATCCAATTTCCGCCGAGCTACTTTAATCAATCCGTACGAAGGAGTGGTGCCGCCCTCGGGTAAATTATCACAAAGTTCAATACGGCTTGCGCCGCCTTTTTGTGCCGCAATGGCCGACTGTACTGAATTTGCACAAACTTCGAGCTGTATTTTCATGGTAGGTGATATGGTAAGATAGATGTTTGATTATCAGCTAAATGGTAAATGTTCGTCAAGCTACAGCAGAAAAACTGCCGCTTAGCTATTAATAAAAACTTTTGCCGTCTATCAGTAGGTCTTGTTTGTTTTTGTCGCAAACCGCGTAAGAAAATCCTTTTTGTATAGCATAAGCGCCGTATTCGCCTTTTTTATTGATGGCCAAAAAGCCAACCTGTATTTGCTTGGCAGTTTCAGGTTTCTTTTTGATGATACGATGTACGGCTTCTTTACAAGCCGCTTCGGGCGACATTCCCTGGCGCATTAATTCAACCACTAAAAAGCTGCCTACGTTTCTAATCACTTCTTCGCCAACGCCGGTTGAGGTGGCGCCGCCTACTTCATTATCTACGTACAGTCCCGCGCCAATAATGGGACTGTCGCCAACCCGGCCGTGCATCTTAAAGGCCATGCCACTGGTGGTGCACGCTCCCGAAATATTGCCTTTAGCATCGAGCGCCAACATACCAATGGTATCGTGGTTGTACTGGTTGCCCGGCAAGCCTTTACTGTTCTCTATATTGATTACGGGTTTGTACTCGGCTTTTTTAAGCCATTCTTTCCAGGCTTTCTCAGAGTCGGCCTGTAATAGCTTTTCTTTCTTAAAGCCCTGTTCAACAGCAAACTGGGTAGCGCCTTCACCAACTAACATCACGTGCGGGGTTTTTTCCATCACCAGGCGTGCTATTGAAATAGGGTGGGCAATGTACTCCATGGCTGCAACGGCACCGCAATTGCCGTTTTCGTCCATGATGCAGGCATCCAGGGTAACATGCCCGTCGCGGTCGGGGTAACCCGAGCGGCCTACCGTATGGTTGGTAATGTCAGCTTCCGGTATTTTAACGCCCGCTTCCACTGCATCTAACGCCCGGCCACCGGCCGACAGTGTTTTCCAGGCTTCCTGGTTAGCAGCGATACCAAAATTCCAGGTCGATATAACGATGGGAAATCCTCCGGCTGTTGATGTTTCCGGCAAAGGATTAGCCAGCAGTTGGCTAGATAAAACAGATAAAGAAGCACCGGCAGCCGATAGCTTCACAAATTTGCGGCGATTAAACATAGAGCAGCAGCGTTAAATAATGAAGAGCGTAGTTTACAGATGTGAAAATAACGATTATCGGTCAAATTGAAGCCGTTGGCCACGGTTTGTCTCGTTAAATTTACCTTCACTGTAAACCACATTGCCCGATACCAGCGTATGTTTAATACTCGCCGGGAAAACTGTACCCTCAAACGGGCTCCATCCGCATTTGTATAACGTGTTTTCGGTAGTAGCCGTCCACGGTTGGTTTAAATCTACCAGCACCAAGTCGGCCCAATAACCTTCGCGGATAAACCCGCGTTTTTCAATCTGGAAACAGGTAGCGACGTTATGCGCGGTTTTCTCGGCAATTTGCTCAAGGCTTATTTT
>CAJYSL010000021.1 GCA_913777515.1 uncultured Mucilaginibacter sp. | reverse complement strand
ATGCCTAACCGCTTAAAGCTCAATCTGAGTTTTGGTAACCAAACTGAATTAACCAAGGGCAGCACCAATGGAGTACTGAGCGCCCGCTGGCTTTTCGGTGGAATTGCACAAAATTTAAAGGCTAAGGTAGATGCTTTTTTATCTCCGCAAAAAACCAACTTTAAGGGTTTTGATGGTTATAGCTTTGACGACCCTACCGTAGCTTTCAGCACCCAAACGCAAAACATTTTCGATGGCCGGCTGGATGCCAACGGCAATGCCGATGTACAGGCTGATATTAACCTCGAGAAACAGGCTCCCGGTCAGCTAAAGGCGAATTTTTTGGTTAAAGTTTTTGAACCGGGCGGCAACTTCAGCATTAACCAGGTAACGTTGCCTTACAACGTATATCCAGGGTATGTAGGCATTAGAGTACCCGAAGGCAGTCAGCTCAGCGGCATGCTAACTACCGATGCCGACCATACTATTGACATTGCTACAGTCAACACCAAAGGCGCTTTATGGAGCGGTAGTCGCAATGTACAGGTAGAGCTCTACAAAATACAATGGCGCTGGTGGTGGGACAAAACCGACGAGGAGCTGAGCAATTTTACTCAAAACCAGTACAATAAACTGGTGCGTACCCAAACCGTACCGTTAACCAATGGTCGTGGCAAATGGGTATTGCGTGTGCCGCAAGCCGAGTGGGGGCGCTACCTCATCCGGGTAACCGATCCGCAAACGGGGCATACCTCCGGCAAGATCATTTACATCGACTGGCCAAACTGGGCAGAACGCTTGCAGCAGGATAACCCCACCGAGGCGGCGATGCTATCATTTACATCAGATAAAAAAAGTTATAAAATAGGTGAAGAAGGCACGTTAACAATACCGACCAGCAATAACGGGCGGGCACTCATCAGTTTTGAAAACGGCAGTAAGGTGGTGAAAACCGTTTGGACCGATACCCGCAAGGGGCAAACTCAATACCGTTTTAAAGTAACTGAAGATATGGCCCCCAATGTGTTTGTAAATGTGACCTTGTTACAGCCTCATCATCAAACACTGAATGATTTGCCGATACGGATGTATGGAGCCATCCCGATAACGGTTGATAACCCGGCCACGGTATTGAAACCAATAATTACCATGCCGGATAAAATCAGTCCCGAAGCACCATCGGAGATTACAGTATCAGAATCATCAGGCAAAGAAATGACTTATACGGTTGCTTTGGTAGATGAGGGTATACTGGATTTGACTAATTTTAAAACCCCGGATCCTCACCAATCCTTTTACGCCCGAGAGGCTTTGGGTGTAAAAACATGGGATTTGTTTGATTACGTGATCGGCGCCTTCGGTGGAGGATTGGAACGTATTTTAAGCATCGGTGGCGACCAAGCCATCGGCAACAATAAAAATGCGACGGTTAACCGCTTTAAACCGGTAGTGAAGTTTATGGGGCCTTTCCGTTTAGGCAAGGGCGAAAAACAAACCAAGCGGTTCACATTGCCGCAATATATTGGTTCGGTAAGAGCCATGGTAATTGCCGGGCACGATGGCAGCTATGGCTATGCCGAAAAAGCAGTTGCCGTTAAAAAGCCACTGATGATACTGGCTACCCTGCCGAGGGTATTGGGTCCGTCAGAAAAATTCCAGTTACCAGTAACGGTTTTAGCGCTCGAAAATCAAATTAAAAAGGTAAGTATCCAAGTGCAGTCTACGGCCTTAAACAACACAGGGGTCACTCAAAAAGCAGTAGCGTTTGCCAAGCCCGGCGACCAGGTAGTGACGTTTGATCTGGACGTAAAAAACTTTGTGGGTATAGGCAAGGTGCGCATTATTGCCCGGAGCGGCAGCGAAACTGCGATAGAGGATGTGGTGCTTAACATTCGCAATCCTAACCCGCCGGTTACCCGCACACAGGTAAAAGAATTGCGTGCCGGCGAAAGCTGGAATGTAGTTTATACCCCCTTTGCCATGGCTGGTACCAATAAGGCAACACTGGAAGTATCAAGCATTCCGCCTATCAACTTAACCAAGCGTCTGGATTATTTAGTGCACTATCCTTACGGCTGTGTAGAACAAACTACGTCGTCCGGATTCCCGCAATTGTATCTGAGCCAGTTGGTCGATTTATCGGGCCGGCAAAAAGCCGAGGTTGAGCACAACATCAAAGCCACCATCAACCGGCTCAACGGCTTCCAGGTGCCGGGCGGTGGGTTGAGTTATTGGCCTGATGGTGGCGAAGCTGATGAATGGGGAACCAACTATGCCGGTCATTTTATGTTGCAGGCACAAGCCAAAGGTTATAGTTTGCCTGTAGGCTTTATTACCAACTGGAAAAAGTTTCAGCAGCAAAAGGCCCTGAACTGGGCGCCTGATTCCCGCAGTTTTTACGGTGCTGATCTTACACAGTCTTATCGCCTGTATTTACTGGCCTTGGCCGGTGCCCCCGAGTTAGGTGCCATGAACCGGTTAAAAGAGTTTAAGTACATCAGTACAAGTGCCAAGTGGCGTTTAGCTGCAGCTTACCAATTAGCCGGGCAACCGGAAGTGGCCTTGCAAATGATCCGTGGGTTACCTACACAGGTTAAGCCATACGACCAGTTAGACCACACCTATGGTTCGGACGAGCGCGATGAGGCTATGATTCTGGAGACGCTTACCTTGCTGGGCCGCCGTCAGCAAGCATCGGCAGTATTGCGCTCGGTTGCTGCGCAGCTCTCTACCGATCAATGGTACAGTACGCAAACTACGGCTTACGCATTAATGGCCGTTGCCGAGTATTGCGGACAGAGCCAGTCGCCTTACAAGCTACGGTTTACCTATCAGGCACCCGGTGCAAAAGGGACGGTTACAACGCCGGCTTATTTGTGGCAAACACCGCTTACTGCTGCCAATGGCAAGTTGATGTTTAAAAACAACGGTAAAAACTTACTTTATGTAAGGCTGATACAGCAAGGCCGGCCTGCGCCTGGTGATGAGCAGGAAACCGATAATAAATCGGATATACTACGTATGACTGTAGCCTATTTAAACATGAAAGGCGAAGCGATAGATGTGGCGCAACTAAAACAAGGAACCGACTTTGTGGCACAGGTGACCGTTAAAAACCCATACGGAAACGGTGACTACCGCAACATGGCGCTTTCGCAATTGTTCCCATCGGGCTGGGAGATTTTAAATACACGTATGTTGAATAACGACGAAGTGTTTAAATCGTCGCCGTCGGATTACCGCGACATACTGGACGACCGGGTGTATACGTATTTTAATTTAGATCAGGGTAAAGAGGTAACCTATTATGTAATGCTTACAGCAGC
>CAJYSL010000020.1 GCA_913777515.1 uncultured Mucilaginibacter sp. | reverse complement strand
GGCTGCGGCTTTGCGTTAATTGCCTTTGAAGTGGACGAGGGCGCAAACCAGGGCAATTACATATCCAATGTTCAAGATGATTTTATGATTAGTACCCTTGAGCGTCAGCTTAAGGTACTAAAAGCCGGAAAAACATACCAGCTTCCCGAAATGAAAATACCGGAGTATTAAAAAACTTCAAACCAAAAAGAAAAGGGCTAAATGCAGTAAACACGCATTTAGCCCTTTTCTTTTTTATATATAATTCTCCGTCGAAACAAATAACTATAAGTTAACATCACCTTTTATCAATTCTACACCTCCGCATCGAGGTAAAATTTATTAATTGCCAGTAATCTTTATTTCACCTACAGAATTTATTTTTCCAAAAACTAATTTTTGGCACGAAAATATTTCGTTAGCCACCAACTCAATTTTTAACTAATAAGACTGTTAAAACACCTGCATAAAATATTGATTTTTAACTTAAAAACGCATAAATTTTCTACAAAACAACACTCCATTTCATTTATAGAAATATATATACATTACACAATAAATGTATAGCTTTTAGAGCAATTTGTTTTTTATTTTATACATTTTTCTGCCAGTCTATAACCTTGCTTACAACTTAAGCGTATAATCACGTAATTAAGTTTAAAAAATTAGCGCTGTCTAAAATTGAATAAAAATCATCATTTGGCACAGCAATAATTAAATCAAAAGGTAAAAAGGCAAGGCCATTTAGTTACAAAATTACTTAGACGCAGGGTGTATGAAAGCTGAGAAAAATTTACTAAAAGTTACAAGCTTTAAACTTTCTTTATCAAGCATGTTCTTAACCATGATGATGACACTGTCTTCATCAGCTAATGCTACCGTTTATTATTTCTCAAGTTCAGCAGGCGACGACAATCGCAATATCCTCGAAGCAAGAAACCCTGCCACTCCCTGGAAATCTATCAATAAGCTTAATCAAATTTTCACCAACCTAGGTTCGGGCGATTCGGTGTTATTTAAAAGAGGCGACGTGTTTTACGGCGCTATTACTGTTTCGCGCTCTGGCGGCGTTTTCGCTCCTATATACTTAGGCGCTTACGGTAAAGGTAACAACCCAGAGATCAGCGGCTTTACTACCTTAAACAATTGGAAACCGGTTAAAAACGGCATTTATGAAACCGCCTGCACATCAGCCGGAACATCACTGGTAATTAACGGCGTTCAAAAAGCGATGGGCCGTTATCCTAACACCGGTTACCTAAGCTTCGAATCTCACAACGATAATAACTCGATTACCGATAACGAATTAACCGGAAGCATCAACTGGACCGGTGCCGAGGCCGTTATCAGAAAAAATCGCTGGATTATAGACAGAAGCACCATCACTAACCACACTGGTAACACCTTAACTTACGCCGCAGGCACTAAATCGGCGCCAACTAATGGCTATGGTTATTTCATCCAAAAAAGCGCTAAAACCTTAGACCAGTTTGGCGAGTGGTTTTATGATGAAGACCGTAAATCCATGATGGTGTATTTTGGCAATAAAAACCCTAACAACTTTAACGTTACCACTCCTGCCGTAAACAACCTGGTTGACATCAAACGTTTCAACTACGTAACTTTCGAAAACTTAACTTTTACCGGTGCAGGTAATAACACTTTCAATATTGTTCAGTCAAAAAAAATCACGCTAAAGAACTGCAACATCGACATGACCGGCGCTGAGGCCATTTTTGCAAACTACAGCCCTTACATGACTGTTGCAAACTGCAAAATTAATCACTCTTTAAGCAGTGGCTTAAATTTCGACGCCGGTTGTACCAATTCAGTAATCAGCAACAACCGTATACAAAACACCGGCTTAATTGCAGGTGCCGGCAAAAGCGGCTCCGGTACTTACGAAGCCATCACTTCTTTTGGCGATAACACCGTGATTGAGAAAAACGTAATTGACAGCGTTGGCTACAATGGCATCTACTTCGGTGGTAATTCATCTTACGTTAAAAATAACTACATCACTTATTTCTGCTTAACTAAAGATGACGGTGCCGGCATTTATGTAGGCGATTGGTCTAAGACCAGCAACAAAAAAATTATTGACAACATTGTATTACATGGTGTAGGTAACGCTATGGGTGGCGGCCGTTACCCATCACTGCAAGCAGAAGGCATTTATATTGACGATAATTCTGAAAGCGTGGTTATTACCGGCAATACGGTAGCACTATGCAGCAACAACGGCATCAAAGTACATAACGCTAAAGAAATAAGCATTTCTAACAATAATGTGGTAAACAACGGCGTGCAATTACGTTTAGAGCAAGACCATTACCTGGCTACCAGCAGCTTTATCAGAAACAATCAGATTAAGAATAATAATTTTTTGTCTACAACCAACGCCCAAGCCACCGTTAAGGTATCCACACACCAGGACGACATTCAGGATTTTGGGCAGATTGACAGCAATTTTTATTACCAACCTGCTACCAAAGCAGCCAGTATTGTTGCCGCTACCGTAAAAAATGGCCGCACCAACCAAGAAAGCTACAATTTATCTAACTGGAAATCTATCTCGGGCAAAGACCGCTCTTCTATGGCGTCGGATGCGGAGGCTGTATTATTTGAATACAATGCCAGCAACACAGCAAAAGTTGTAACGTTAAAAAACCGCTATGTAGATGCTCAAAACCGTGTTTATTCGGGTAAAATGCACATTGAGTCTTATAGCTCTGTAGTGTTGACGCTGGCTGATAAGCCTTCTGTTAAATCTGACCGTTTAGCTGTTATTCGTCGCTCTTTAATCTATAACAAGAACAAGTATTGGGTTTCTAATCAGGTAAAAAATACCGCTAAATTATAAATCAGTCTTTGCTTAACGATTGATGTAAACCTTTTCAGCTTCCGCTTTGTAACCAGGGTTCACTTTAAATTTCTCAGCTACAATCATTTTAACGAATACCGGACCATAATATAGGTAGCGTCTCCATAAACGCTTAGGCTCATGTACCAGGCGGCCTAACCACTCTAAACCCAGGTTTATCCATATTTGATTCGGGCGCTCTATAGTTCCTGCAAAGAAATCGAATACAGCACCTATGGTGCAAATCACGTCGGCCTCCAATAAATCCTTGTGCTTGAAAGACCATTTTTCTTGCTTAGGGGCAGTCATGCCTACAAACAATACGTCCGGTTTAAAAGCATTTACGGCTTTCACCATTGCAGCATTATCTTCCGCGTTAAAATTGTCTTTATAGGGTGGAGAGTAAGTCTCAACTTTAATGTTAGGATATTCTGCAGCTAAACGCTCTTTAATTTTTGAGAGTGTATTTTCTGTTGCTCCTAAGTAAAAGCATTTTCCGCCTTCAGCATTCAACTTGCTCAACAAATGAAAGTGAACATCTGCACCTGCAATCTTGTGCAGTTTTTCACCGCTTAAAAAACGGGCCGCTGCTACTACACCAATACCATCCGGCAACAGGATATCAGAACTTTGCAAAGATTTTTTGAAGTCTTCATCCTGAGCAGCCATGCAGTAAGAATACTGGTTGATAGTATTAATCAATACTGACTTCTTACGACCTTTCAGAGGCAAGTCGTCAATGCTTTGGTCAAACAGTGGAAACTCAGATAGGTTATAATGGTTTTGCAGCAGCATTTTACTTAAAGTTTATTGTGTTGGCACTTTACTTAATAATAGTTCGCATTACTTAATAAAAGCCAAACTATCATGTTTACATTATTTATTATGCATTTTATATGCCAACAGTACAAGAAAATTCAACTTATCAAAAACTTCTTTATTATACCACACAAATACTTGATTATCAATTAGTTAAATACAAATAGCATTTAACTTTTAAATAAATTGAAAAACGATATTAAATTTCAAAAACACCGTACTTTTTTGCGTATGTATAAAAAATAGTGCACGCAAATTAACAGTATTTTTTCAGTTAATTTTAAT
The DNA here is from genome assembly GCA_913777515.1 of uncultured Mucilaginibacter sp. Lineage (GTDB taxonomy): Bacteria > Bacteroidota > Bacteroidia > Sphingobacteriales > Sphingobacteriaceae > Mucilaginibacter. The sequence goes on along the minus strand of CAJYSL010000020.1, from coordinate 5,865 downwards.
AATAGTAACGATATTTTATTTACAATTTTTACGGGTAAAAAATTCCCCATAAAAATCATTTTTGGGGAATTTTTTGGATCAGTTTGAGGTGTTGCTCTAAATCGGTTTGGGAGTTAAACCGGTCTCTTATTTTTTTTGCGGGCACACCACCGTAAATGCAGTAAGGCTCTACATCTTTGGTTACTACCGAGCCGGCAGCAATGATGCTTCCATCACCTATAGTTACGCCGCTAAGTATGGTGGAGCCGTAACCCACCCATACATCGTTGCCAATGGTTGTCATGCTGTTCAGGCCTAACCAATTATAATCCGCGTCACGAATTTGCGATGCCAAACGCACGGGCACCCCAATTTGCTGATAATGATGGTCATACCGGCCCACCAAGGCTACCCGGTTAGCCCAGATGACGTTATCGCCAATCACTACATCACTTTCAATAAACGAATCGCGGCCTATGTAAAAGTTACGGCCTATCTGTACCTTTTGCCGGGCCCATATCCGTACCCTGATACCACTATAAAAACCAGGCCCAATCTGATAGCGGCGGTAAACCACGCTCCGCAAAAACTCGTTCCTTAATTTTTTAAGTGTACCAACCAGTCCCATTACAGTTTTATTGCTTGTTGTATAATTGCGCTTAGTTCGGCCGCCACCTGCGATTTGCTAAACTCCTGCCCTTTTACAATATTTCTTTGTTTCATATCCTGGAGGAGTTGCTCATCATCCAATAGTGCTTTGAGTGCCTGATAGACACTTTCACTGTTTTGCCCCTCGGCCCATAAACAGTTATCGGGCGTCCTTAAATAATCAGCCGCAGCCCTGATAGGTGTGGTCACAACACCTAACCCTGCGGCCACCGAGTTAAACAGCGCCATCGGGAAGCCTTCGGGAAAGTAAGTAGGAAACACCAGCACATCGCTGTTGGCATAGTAGGTCACAACATCCTGTTCGGGTATAAAGCCGGTAAATATTACGCGGTCCGCGATATTAAGTCGCTCGGTTAATTGCTTCAGCTCGGCTTCTTCTGCTCCCCAGCCCACCACAATCAGTACAGCTTTTATTGATGATGCATCGAGCTTGGCAAAGCCTTCGAGTACCTCGTATATACCTTTTTCTTTAATTAAGCGCCCAACAAAGAGCAACACTTTACTGTCCGATGGTATATGATGTCTTTCCTTAAAAGAGCTATCACGCTTAAAATGGGTATTGCGTACAATATTTTTGATTACAAACACGCGCTGCTCAGGTAAAAAACCGGCGTTAATAACCAGCCTGCGTTCCTCGGACGACAAAAATAGCCATCCTGTAATTTGCTTTTGCAGATAAGGCAAAATGGTTTTGCTCAACAGGCGTTGTTTGCTCTGCAAAACATCTATATCCGAACCGTGCGATTTGAGCAGAATACACACCGGCTTGCGGTAAAAAAGCCTGAACATCCGGATGGTGATATAATCACGCATACCCGCAATAAACTCCAGCCGGGAGTTAAAGTAAATAACATCCGGCTTAAACTTTTTGGCTACCTTAATCAGTGCCCATGCATTGCTTAAAATCACTTTTAACCGCCCGGCGGTTGAGGTTACTCCCTCTTTAGCGGCATAGCTAAACTGCCCGCACGGATAGCCTAAATCCTGCAATCCTTCCAACTCATCCAACGCTATCTCCACGTGGTGCCGTGTGGGTATGCTAAACAGTACGCGGGGCTTACTCATAGTTGCAGGTGATCGTTTACAGGAGTTATTCTTTTGCGTTCAACACCGGGATTGCCGGTAACGGTGCTATAGGCCGACACATCTTTGACTACCACACTACCGCAGCCAATTTTTACATGGTCCGCAATGGTAATACCACCAATGATACACACATTACTACCAATATCCACGTTATTACCGATAACTGGTGAGGTACTGAAGCCGCCATCCTTAAGCTGTTTGTTACCAATGGTTGTGCATTGCCGTAAAGTACAATTCTCGCCTATGATTACCTGGTTAGTCATCACCAGCGCCTGACCATGATACAGGGCCAGGTTCTTACCTATTTTAGTATTCCATGGTATCTCAATACTGAAAAACCACTCCACCAGTATGCGGTAAAACATGAGGTAAGGAAAGCCAATGTAATAATATATTTTACGGGTAGAACAAAAGTTGGCCATACGAAAAAGCACCAGAATGACCCGTCCTTTTGCATTGCCCCGATTAGCATGCCAATCCTGAAAAACAAACTTAAAAAAAGACATGTCTTAACGTTTATCCTGTAACATATTTGCCATATGGTAATTTGCTGATTAACCAGGCTATTGCATAACTGATGGCGAGGCAAAGCAGTGTAAGCAAAGGTATAGCCAGTACCGGATTAATCAACCGGTAATTTAACCCAAAATGCACCATAATTCTTAAAGGTAAGGGATGTATGAGGTAAATACCAAAACCAAACCTGATTAACGACTCTTTTAACCAAAACGGCCGGTAATCGCTATCGGTCTCCCTGTTATTTCCTTTAATTAAGATAAATACACCGGCAGATAAAGCCAATACGTTTAAACTCAGGTACTCGTAAAATATAGCAGAAAATACGTGCTGGTTTACCGAAGCCCAATAAGTACCTAAAAATGTAACCAGAAAACCGATTACTGATGCTATTAAAGCCAACAGATAAATGGTTTGCGTAATCACAACGCGATGAGCCAGGTAATAGCCCAACAGCAAATAGCCTAAGTAACCACTAAAATATCTTAATTCTAACGGCGATTGTTGAGGTATAAGCCTGCATTGCTTTACTACGAGGGTGAGCACCCAAATAGATAAAAAATAAACCAAGGCTTTGTTGTTGGCTGATTTCACCCAAGGCTGCAAAACAGGCATAAACAGGTACAAGCCCGCCAGCATATAAATATACCAGAATGAGGATATCGGCCCGTCTAAAACCTGATGCCTCAACCACCTGAAGCTGTCATAAGATGACGTAAACACCGTTTTGTCATCTGCCATGATAAAGTTATAGATGATATAAACCACTCCCCAAAATATGGCGGGGATGAGTATCCGGCCAAAACGTTTGATTAAAAAAGGTTTTAAAGGCAAAGTTTGCGGTAGCAACAGCGCCCCGGTAAGCATCACAAACAAAGGAACACAACACCTAAATGCCGACTCATAAAAATTGCAAATCCACCAACGGGTGTTGGGGCCGCTCAATGCGCTAAATTCGCGCATCATGCCATAGGCTGATACATGCAAACCAATGACAAAAAGGGTAGCCAGTATGCGGACATTGTCAATCCATCTTACACGGGTACGTACCTCAACTGGCCTCATTTGCTTTTTAAGATTTCTTTTTGGTTCGCTTGGTAGTTTCGGCACCGGTTAGTACGCTATATGCATACATTGCTTGGGTATATAGCCACGGTGATATGCTAAACAACCGGTACGCCAGCTTATGCTTTTTTCTGACCGCCGGACTATTTTTGATAAAAGCATCGTAACATTTTAGCGTACTAATTACCTGCCGATATGCCTGCGGGTAACCATCCTTGCCTGCCAACAGTAACAAATTGAGTAAGGAAAGGTTAGCCGTTACATCAAATGCCTGCGCTTCGGGCAAACATTTCGGCGCCTGAGCTTTTACCATTTTAACAATCTCGGCCGATACGGCAATGGTTTCCAGGTAACGGGCATTGAATTGCTTTACACTTACCGAACTATCGCGTACGATGTAGTGATATTTGACGACGTTTTCAAAAACCGATTTCTGCGCTTTCAGGAATACTTTACTGAGGTATAAAATATCCTCATAAACATGACCGCTAAACTGTATTTGTTTGGCCAGTTCGGCTTTATAAATTTTGTTATTAGCGCTCATGTCCAGCTCGCCCTGCAAAAATAAAGACAAGGCCTGCTCATGCTGATAAGTAACTATGCCCTCCTGCTCTACGGGGGCCACCGTCTTATCAGGAAAAATAGTTTTTAGCCGGCAGATAGATATATCAGCCTGGTGCAGTTCTGCATTCCGGATGAGTAATTCGTACATATCCGGCTCTATGGCATCATCACTGTCTATAAAACCGATATACTTGCCGGTTGCTTTATTTAACCCCACATTGCGGGCGGATGACACGCCGCCGTTGGGTTTGGTAATGAGCATTATCCGTCGGTCGGCTTCTGCAAAACGGCGGCACACGGCTTGGCTGCCGTCGGTTGAGCCGTCATCTACCAAAATTAATTCAAAATCGGTAAAAGTTTGGTTGAGGATAGATGTTAAACAGCCATCAATATATTGCTCTTTATTGTAAACCGGTATAATGATAGAGAGTACAGCCATAAAACTATATTACAAAAAACTATTTAACGGCTTGCTGCAAACGGCGTTGCGCTAATACAAAGTACAATCCGCAAGACAACACGAGCAGCAGGAAAAATACAAACAGCAAATACGGATGTAGGTACGCACTACCATACAGGCAGCTTACCGTAGTTAGGGCAACCACCAAGTAAAATAAAACGGCATGCTTAATGTTGATGATGTCTCGCCGAATAAGAAAAACATCCTGCAATAAATGAAAAACAATAAACGAAGCAAAAACGGCATAGTTTACTACTTGTAGCTCCCTAATCAATAGCAAACCAACAATACTGATGGTCACATGTACTGTTAAACTAATGAGGTTAAACCACATATCGAGTTTTTCCATACCCATGGCCACAATCAGGTTTGCCTGCAGTAATACCGTTGGCAGAACCAGGATGGTTAAAAACATTTGCTGCATGCAGCTTACTGCACCCGAGTAGTTATTACCAAAAGCTATCGGGATAACTTGCCCTGCAAAAGCATAAACAAATACATATGTGATGATGGCGAACAAGGTATACAGTACAAATATGTTTTTATAGAAACTTTTTAATGCCGCAAAATCCTGATTGTTAAAATACCTGATGAATTGCGGATAAATAGTTGAAGATGCCACCAGCGGCAATATTTGCAGTATAGAAAAAAAACGAAAGGCCACTTCATAGTCGGCCACATGGCTCAGGCTGAGCATTTTTGAGATAATGATGTTGCCGCTACGCCAGTAGATGATAGAGATACTGCCAATAACCACAAACCGCCAGTTATCTAAAACCAATTGTTTGGCATCGGCCAGCAACACGGGCGCACGCCATAAAGACAACAAATTAATATTGCTTGACGACCCCAACCTGAGCATAATGCCCAAAGTGAGCAACCGTACGGCTATGACCAGAACTGAAAGCCACACTATGGAGAGCGGATAGATAAACAGTAAGCCACTTACCAGCAAGCGCAAAAAGCCATCAACCATCAATACAATTGCCGATTTACGTTGTTCACCTTCGGCCACGTTGAGGGTTTTGATGGCATTGATAAAGTTATCGAAGATGATGTTGGTACCTAAAACCACGCACAATATCCTGATTTGCTCATCCTGATAAAGCACCATGGCTACGATTACATTTATCAGCATAAATGCGATACCCATGCCGGCCTGTAGCTTTAAAAATTTACTGGTAAAAAAGCGCTTGTCGCGCTCGAGTGCATATTGCCTTATGAACCATTGCCCTAAGCCCATAGATGAGAACGAAGCAACAATCTGGTAAACTGTATTGGCTACTAAAAAACGGCCAAACACGGCTGGCTGGTACCGGCGCGCCATAATAGCAAAGAAAAGGCTCACAAAAAGCACCTGTAAAACACTGGCCATAACGCCCCAGGCACCATTCTTAATGAGTGATGATTTCTGTTCTTCTTGGGCAGTTTCAGGCAGCGGCGGATTCATGATAATCCTTTTGCGGGTAGGCAACAATGAGCACAATCATACTGGTCACCATAATGAGCAGCCGGTAATCGGTGAT
>CAJYSL010000019.1 GCA_913777515.1 uncultured Mucilaginibacter sp. | reverse complement strand
ACAACAAAAAAGATTACTCTAAAGCGCTAGAGCTTTTTGAGTTACTGACTCCTAAATACCGTGGATTAAGTGAGGCGGAAGATTTGTTTTATTATTACGCATACGCCAACTACTATACTAAAGATTATACTTCGGCTCGTTACCATTTTAAAAACTTTGCCGATTTGTACCCGACCAGTACCCGGGCTGAAGAATGCCGGTACATGCATGCTTACTGTTTTTACCTGGACTCGCCTAATGCATCTTTAGACCAGGAGAATACCACCAAGGCCATTGAGTCGTTACAGTTATTCATAAACTTATATCCTAAAAGCGACCGCAGTGCTGAGGCCAGTAAGCTGATACAAAACTTACGCGATAAACTGGAAACCAAAGCTTACGAAAACGCAAAGCTTTATTTGGATATCGGCGATTACCTATCGGCAGTGATGGCATTTAATAATGCATTACGCGATTACCCGGATACTAAGTATGCCGAAGAAATGGAGTTTTTGATTGTCAAAGCTCAATATCTATACGCGCAAAACAGTTCTCAGCTACGCCAGGAAGAACGCTTTACGCAAACGATGACGTATGCCGACCAGTTCACCGAAAAATATCCTAACAGCAAATACGTCCGGGAAGCAGCCAATTACCATAAAGACAGCGAGCGTGGTATTGTTAATGCTAAACGCTACTTGGCCGATTTAGCTGCCGAAGGTAAACTGGCCAAAAAGTTAGCTGACCGGGATACCGCAAAAGCACCGCAACAACAGTCTATTCAAGATAAACACAATCAAAAAAGTCCGCAACAATAAAAATATACACATGAGCAACGCCATCAATAATAAGCCCACTGTGGCCAGCAGCACTGTAACCCGCGACTTACGCGACCTGGACAAAACCACCAATAACTTGTACGAGTCTATCGTGGTGATGTCTAAACGTGCCAACCAAATTTCTAACAACATCAAAGAAGAGTTGCACCAGAAACTTTCTGAGTTTGCTTCTTCAAACGATAACCTGGAAGAAGTTTTTGAAAACCGTGAGCAAATCGAAATTTCTAAACACTACGAGCGTTTGCCAAAACCAACTCTGGTAGCCGTTCAGGAATTTTTAGAAAATAAGGTTTACTTCCGCAACCCGAACAAAGAATAGTTATTACACTATGATAAATGAAAGCCGGCCCTTAAACAGCCGGCTTTTTTTGTTGAACGCAAGGCCAGATATAATGCCCGGATAGTTTCGGCTTTTATTGATATTTTTGTGCATGCTTAAAGGCAAAAAAATTATTTTGGGCGTATGCGGAAGCATTGCAGCTTATAAAACAGCTACATTAGCTAGGCTGTTAGTGAAGGCGGACGCCGAGGTACAAGTGGTGATGACACCAGATGCTACGCAGTTTATTACACCGCTTACCTTGTCTACCCTCTCTAAAAAACCGGTACTGGTTAAATATTTTGATGCAGATACCGGTAGCTGGAATAACCACGTTGAACTGGGCCTTTGGGCAGACTTATTTATTATTGCGCCGGCTAGTGCCAATACCTTGTCTAAAATGGCCAATGGCCAATGCGACAACCTGTTAATGGCCACTTATCTATCGGCCAAATGCCCGGTGTATTTTGCCCCTGCTATGGATTTGGATATGTGGCGCCACCCTGCTACGCTCAACAACGTTGCCAAGCTGCAAAGTTATGGCAACCTGCTCATTCAGCCCGGTACTGGCGAACTAGCCAGCGGGCTGCACGGCGAGGGTCGAATGGCCGAACCCGAATCTATTGTAGATTATATCACTTCAAAAATATCAACACACCTACCTCTATCAGGCAAGAAAGTGCTGATTACGGCCGGACCAACTTACGAAGCAATTGACCCAGTACGTTTTATCGGCAATCACTCATCGGGTAAAATGGGCTTTGCCATTGCTGATGAAATGGCTAAACAAGGTGCCATCGTAACTTTGGTTACCGGCCCAACGGCACAAACCAGCAAACAGCACAACATTACTCGCATAGATACCGTATCAGCAGCTGATATGCTGGAAGCTTGTACACAACAGTTTGCCACTACGGATATATGCATTATGAGTGCTGCCGTGGCCGATTATACGCCGGTAACTGTATCAGCACAAAAAATCAAGAAGCAGACCGACAGTTTTAGCATCGAACTCAAAAAGACGACTGATATTTTAAAAACGTTAGGTCAGCAAAAGCGTGCCGGACAAATTTTAGTAGGCTTTGCATTAGAAACTCAAAACGAAGAGCAAAACGCTATTGAAAAGCTGCAAAAGAAAAACCTGGATTTGATTGTGTTAAACTCCTTGAATGATAAAGGTGCAGGCTTCCAGATAGATACCAACAAGGTGACTATTATTGACCGGGAATTACAAAAAACAAGTTTTGATACTAAAAGCAAAGAGCAGGTAGCTGCTGATATTTGCCAAAAAGTGATAGCATTAGCGGTATGATAAAAAAGCTGGTTTGGTTGGTTTGGATGAGTGTGTTAAGCTTAACTGCTTTGGCCCAGGATTTGAACGCGCGTGTAGAGGTATTGTCGCCCAAGATTGCCACAACTAACAAGCGTATTTTTAATTCGTTGCAAACCGCCATGCGTGAGTTTCTGAATGGCCGCAAGTGGAGTGCAGATGCTATACAGCCCCAGGAAAAGATTGATTGCAGCTTTATCCTCACCATAACCGCCTGGGATAATGGCACCAGTTTTAGCGGCGAATTGCAGGTACAATCTACCCGCCCGGTTTATAATGCCTCGTACAATACGCCCCTATTAAGTGTAAACGACCGCGATTTTGATTTCTCTTACACCGAGGGCCAGACCATCGACTTTAATAATCAGACTTTTGAAAGCAACCTGAGTTCGGTAATGGCATTTTATGCCTACATGATTATGGCATTTGATTATGACAGTTTTTCGAAATTTGGTGGCACAGCATATTATGCTAACGCACAAACGGTAGTTATCAATGCCCAAAGCTCATCTTATAAAGGCTGGAAAGCTTTTGATAACAATACCAACCGTTACTGGCTGTCCGAAAATACCATCAATAAAACCTACATCCCGCTCCGCGAATTTTTGTATACCTATCATCGCTTAGGCTTAGATGCCATGGCCGATAATGCCGCCAACGGCCGCAAGGTTATCCTGTCGGCTCTGCCTGTTCTTACCCAACTGGACAGGGTGCGTGTGGGTGCCACCTTACCTACCGTATTCTTTTCGGCAAAGCGCAGCGAACTCGTGGCCATCTTTGCAAAGGCCAGTTCGCAGGAAAAGGTACAGGCCATGAATATTTTAAACCAGGCCGACCCGGCCAACGGCACTTTGTATCAAACACTGCAACAATAATTTATAAAAACTCTTGCATATACGAAACTCATCGTAGATATTTGTACGAAGACATTCGTACAAATGAATATAAAACCAACGGAGAGTGAACTGGAGATTTTGCAGGTGCTTTGGCAAAAAGGTAACTGCACGGTTAGGCAGGTACATGAAGAACTGGCTAAAAACAAAGAATCCGGCTACACTACTACCCTTAAACTAATGCAAATTATGCATGATAAGGCCTTGGTCACGCGCGACTCATCTGCAAAAACACATATTTATAGTGCTGCCGTAAGCGAAAAGCATACGCAGAAATCTGCGGTCGAAAAAATGATTAATACCCTGTTTAAAGGTTCCGCGGCAAATTTAGTGATGCAGGCTTTGGGCCATCATAAAGCATCTAAAGAAGAGTTAGACGAAATTAAAGCCTACTTGCAAAAATTCGATAAACCATAAGCATAAAACCATGGAGACAATCATCCGTAACCTGAGTGATTCTATTGGCACATCCATTTTGTATTCTCTTTTACAGGGACTGTTTGTTTATCTCCTGTTAAGGATTATATTTTTGATTTTTACCAACTTAAAGGCAGTTCATAAATATAACCTTGCCTTATTAGCTTTTGCGGCCGTCTCTTTATGGTTTTTTGCTACGCTGACTACTAATCTTTATCAACAGACCTGGGTATATCATACTGCAAAAAAAATATCCGGTCATTTCGATTTCGACTTGGCGCTGGCTTCGCTGAGAGAACTTCCTGTCAGTTATTA
>CAJYSL010000018.1 GCA_913777515.1 uncultured Mucilaginibacter sp. | reverse complement strand
AAAAAAGCCTGGGCCACCATTACGTTCATCGGGTTATCCTCGGCCAGCAAAATATGTACACCGGTAAACGGCTTAGTATCTCCGGCTGGTTTGGGTGCAACTATCTTGGGTTTAACAATAATACCTGCCTTTTCAAAACTCTGAATAAAAAAGAAATTAGAACCTTCTCCCTCCTTACTGATGAGTTGTAACGATGAATGTTGTAGCTCCAGTATCCTTTTACAAATAGATAAACCTAAACCCGTACCCCCAAAGCCTCTCGAGGTAGACGAATCTGCCTGGGTAAAGCGTTCAAATATCAATGCCTGATTATTTTCGGATATACCGATACCGGTATCTTTTACTTCGATGCAAAGAGCAATCTCATGCTCTGTTTGCGACCGGACGGTAATGGATAGCGCCACCTGCCCCTTTAAAGTAAATTTGATAGCATTGTGTACCAGGTTAGTGATTACCTGCGAGGTACGGGTAGGGTCGCCAAAAACGGTATTTTTTAAACTGCTATCTATGTTCAGTTTTAAATCAAGTCCCTTATCCTGCGCAGCAGTTTCCAGGCTTTTAATTACCGCGCCGGCCAATCCGGCAATGTCCATCTCAATATTCTCAAAAGCTATTTTACCAGCTTCTATTTTACTGTAATCTAAAATGTCATTTACAATGTTAAGCAGGTTATTGGCCGAAAATATCATGGCGTTAAGGTGTTCCTGCTGGTCGGGCCGGGGTTCGCTTTTGAGTAACAAATGGCTTAAGCCAATGACCGAGTTAAGCGGCGTTCTGATTTCGTGACTCATGGTGCTTAAAAACTCCGACTTAGCTTTTAAACCTTCGGCAGCTTGTAAATTGGCACGTTTAAGCGTAAACGATACCCGGTGCGATAACACCAGCGATTGCAAAAAGAAAAAAGCCACATAGCCTGCAAAATTCACCATAGGCATTTGTGGTAAAATACCCCAGTAATGCAATAGCACGATAACAAAAATAGACATCAGCACAAAACTGCTGATTAGTGAATAGCCGGCCCCGGGCCGCTTGTTACGGTAAGCTTTGATGTACAGATAGGGCACATAAAACATACATATAACCGACAGCATGATAAACGGGCTGATTAATTGCGTAAAATACCATGGGCTTAAAACCAAAGTAGCTAACACAAAAGCTGCACAGATAATACCTACGCTATAAACCACTTTACTGTTTTGGTCTTTGGGATACAAGTAATGGCAATAAAACCCAAAAAGGCCTATACCCGCAAAAAGACTGATATACTCAAGCCGTATGGTTAAATACCAGTTTAAGTTAGGCAACAAGGTATGCAGTACATAATTATCCGTCCCCAAAATGCGATAGCTGTATATAATTGAAAACAGCGCGAACATCAAAATAGCTTTATCGCGGTTGCCAAGCAGGTATAAGCCCAAAAAGAAAAGTCCGCCCATTAACAAACAGCCGGTCAGCAAAAAGTCGATAGCATTAGAACGGAAGCTGTTTAGCTCGATAATTCGTTTGGTGCCGATGAGTATTGATTGATTAGTACCGCCTTTACTATGAACAAAATTGGCAATTTGCAACATCAGCCTGAGCGTATCTGTGTTGCCCGGTATATCCACCTCATTAATCTGCCAGCGCGGAGCAAAGCCTCTAGCCGACGTACTTACCTGCCCATTTTGAGCAGCTAATTTTCCGTTTACATAAAAGCGGTAAGCACTATATACATCCGGCAAACTTAGTTTTAATGGTTCTGAACCATGAGGCAGTAATACGGTAAGCCGATAGGTCGCGTATCCGATTGGAGGGATAACCTGACCATTAACTTTTAAATTTTTCCAAAGAGCCGGAAACATGGCTATTGCAGATGGCTTTGCATCAAACTGGGCAGGCCTTAATAACTGTCTCCAATTAAATAACCACTCGCCATCAAGGTCTAAAATTTGATTTAAAGATTGCTGACGTAAGTCTATCAAACCGTTTTTAGCAACGGGGGTGCACTTGTTGTTAAAACTGGCAGCCAATAGATTACTATGGATGGCCAATAGTATAATAAAGCAAACAGGCATCAGCCGTAACAAGCGCATAAGTATCGTCAAATAAGTACGAGTGTATTAGTATGTATTTCCGGTATTACCCTTATTGCCGGCAACGGCTTTGTTACCGTAGTAATCAGTAGGTTAGAAAAGTTACTTAATATCAAAAATACATTATACAATGCATATGTTAAATTAAAATCCTTAAAAGAAGCAACATTCTATTGCATTTTCAGAAATTTTAACAAGGGGTTAAAATTGACAAATTGTCACAAGTAAATATCAGGCAAACTCCCCTCGCCTGCCGATTGTAAACAATAAACGCTAAACAATTTTTATGAAGTACAGAGAATTAGGTAAAACAGACGAACAGCTATCGGCCACAGGTTTGGGTTGTATGAGCATGAGCCACGCTTACGGTGAGCCTAATGATGAGGAGTCTGTTGCCACCCTGCATCGGGCTTTAGATTTGGGGGTGAATTTTTGGGATACAGCCGACGTTTACGGCAGTGGTAAAAACGAAGAACTGATTGCCAAAGTACTGGTGCCCAATCGCAGTAAAATATTTATCGCCACTAAATTTGGATTTACCCAGAATGCCGACGGTAAAGGCATGTCGTTTAATGGCTCGCCGGCATACATGAAAACCGCGGTAGAAGCCAGTTTAAAACGACTGAAGACAGAGGTGGTTGATTTATACTATGCGCACCGCATTGACCCAAATGTACCGGTTGAGGAAATGGTAGGCGCCATGGCCGAATTAGTTAAACAAGGGAAAGTAAGGTTTTTAGGATTATCTGAAGCTTCGGTAAACTCTATCAAAAAAGCCCACGCAGTACATCCAATCAGCGCCTTGCAAAGCGAATACTCCCTGTTAACCCGCGAACCGGAGCGTGATGTATTACCACTTTGCAAAGAATTAGGCATCAGCTTTGTACCGTTTAGTCCGCTGGCTCGAGGCTTGGTTACCAATACACTGAATACCGATAATCTGCCCGAAGGCGATTTCCGCAAAAGTTTGCCTCGCTACCAAAAAGAGCACCAGGAAAATAATAACCATTTAGTTGCCGGCTTTGCGGCCCTGGCTGAGCAAAAGCAATGTACACCTGCCCAATTAGCCCTGGCTTGGGTATTGGCCCAAGGCGAACATATCATACCCATACCCGGCACCAAAAAACGTAAATATCTAGAAGAAAATGCTGCCGCCGTTGATGTGGTTTTAAACGATGCCGACTTTAAAGCTATCGACGATTTGCTGGCAAAATACCCCGACACCGGCGACCGCTATAGCGAAAGCAACTGGAAAATGGTAGATAAAAGCTAACAGATGAAGCGTACAGGTACTCACTAAAGTACCTGTACACTTTTTACCTTGCTATTTTAAAACAGCAGGCTTATACGGCCACTCGCGGTTAATACGCGCTTTAATAAAATAAACTATCGTCCCGGTGGCAATAGCGGCCAAACCACCCAGTACCATAGTTACGCCGGTGGAGATTAATATACCGGCCCACATTAAAACTGCTAAAAAAATAGGCAACGGGAACAAGGGCATTTTGTAGGGAAATTCTGTTTGACTTTTAACTCGGCGAAGTAAATACAAACCTATAGCCTGCGAGATAAACTGTATCAAAATACGCATAGCCAGTATAGCACTGATAACATCACTCAGTTTAAACAGTAAACTAAAAACAAAGGCAATAGCCCCCAAAACTAACAGCGATACATACGGAAAATTACCGGTGGGATGCAGACGGGCAAACACCTTAAAAAACGCTCCGTCAGCCGCCGCAGCATAAGGTATGCGGCTATAACCCAGGGTGGCCGAAAAAACCGAGGCAAATGCCACCAGCAAAATCAGGCAGGTTACTATTTTTGCCGCCGTATGACCTGCCAGTTGCTCCATAAAATCACTGATGACGAACTGGCTATCTTTAGCCTGTTGCCACGGAATTACGCTCACCACACTGATGTTCATGCATAAATACAGGATGGCAATGCCAGCTATAGACAAAAACATGCTGCGCGGTATATTACGCGATGGATTGATAATCTCTTCGCCTAAGTGGCATACGTTATAGTAACCCAAATAGCTGTACACACTCTTTACACTGGCAAAACCTATGGCGGCTACAAAAGCGTAGTTTAAAGTGATGCCATCGTTAACATGCCTGATTGGGGCAGCGAAGTTACCATGGGCAAGGCCTCCGCCGATAATCCAAAACATGGTACACAACACCGCTCCCCATAACAATACACTGATTTTACCGATGTGCTCAATTTTGCGATACAGCAGTGCGATGATGCATATTACCACAGCGCCGCTAATCAGTTTACTTTGCAGGGTTGACAATGGCACCAGGTAAGAAAAATACGAGGCAAAACCTATGGCGGCCGAGGCAATTACCAACGGGGCCTGTATCATGGTTTGCCATACAAATAAAAAACTCATCAGGCGACCGAAACCCTGCTTGCCGTAAGTTTCCTTTAAAAAGTTGTACGAGCCACCCGCTTTTGGAAAAGCCGCCCCCAGCTCGCTCCAAACCATAGCATCAACCAGCGATAGTACAGCCCCGGCCAGCCAGGCATATAAAAAGTAGGGGCCGTTCATCATCCCTATCACCATGGGCAGGGTAATAAAAGGGCCGATACCCACCATATCGGTCATGTTAATGGCGGTAGCCTGTAGTAAACCTAAGCGTCGTTGCAGCGAGTTTTGTGACATGCAGATAAGATGAGCTGATAATAAACGGCAATATATCTTACTTAATTCGCTTTTGTGTCACTTCTGCTTAACCTTTTTTAAATACATCGGCCAGTATCTCGTACGAACGAAGACGGGCGCTATGCTCAAAAATGTGAGAAGTTGCCATAATCTCGTCTACTTGGGTTTCATCAACAAAGGACTGCATTTTATTTTTCAGCGTTTCGGGACCTGCAAAAAACGAATAGGCCAGCATTTGCATGGCGGCCTGGCGTTCCTGGTAGCTCCATATACCGTCCATACTATCTACAGGTGGCTGTAGTAACTGGCGCTTGCCGGTAACTACGCCCATAAAAAACTGGTACAACGAGGTCGCCAAGCGGTTAGCTTCGGCATCGGTGTCGGCAGCTATCACGTTAACGCAAGCCAGCACGTAAGGCTTATCTAAATGCACCGATGGTTGGAAGTTTTTTCGGTAGATCTCGATAGCTGTTTTAAAAAGCGCAGGTGCAAAATGGCTGGCAAAGGCATAAGGTAAACCCATAGCCGCAGCCAAACGGGCACTGTCATGGCTTGATCCTAAAATCCAGATGGGAATATCCAGCCCCTCACCGGGTATAGCCCTTACCTTGCTGGTATGATTATCGGCCGAAAAAAACATTTGCAGCCGCTGTACATCCTGCGGAAAATGCTCGGCTGCAGCAAAGTTTTCGCCGCGTATTGCCATAGCGGTTAGCTGGTCGGAACCAGGTGCACGACCCAAGCCTAAATCAATACGGCCGGGATACAGCGAAGCCAGCGTACCAAATTGCTCGGCCACAATCAGCGGCGCGTGGTTGGGTAACATAATACCTCCCGAACCTACCCTGATGGTACTGGTGGCACCGGCAATATGCCCAATCAATACTGCCGTAGCCGAACTGGCCACGTTTTCCATATTATGATGTTCTGCAAACCAGTAACGGGTATACCCCAGGTTTTCGGCGAGCCGGGCTAAATCGGCGCTATTTTTAAAAGTGTCGGCCGGTGTTTGCCCTTGTGCTACACTGGCTAAATCGAGCACCGAAAACTTTATATCTTTTAATTGCTTTGTGGCCATAAATAATCAATCAGTCATGCCATTTTACAACGCTTATGCATTTCTGGAATGACCGATTCAAATTTAAAGCATATAAATAAGTGCCGGTAACTTCACCCCCTTTATATGACTTTAGATATACATAATACTATGAATTTAACGCTCTGTAGATAATTGGCAATTACTTACCTTTGAGCAACACTACATGGCACATAACCTCATCAACTACATCCAACGCTGTAAGGCGTTTTACGATTTAACCAACATCGAACTTTACGCAATTCTACGGCTTCGCAACGAAGTGTTTGTAGTTGAGCAAAATTGTGCTTTTCAGGATGCTGATAATAAAGACCAGAAATGCTACCACCTGATGCTATGGCAGGATAGTATGCTGGCTGCATATGCCCGCTTGGTGCCGGCAGGTTTATCGTATAAAGAAGTATCTATTGGCCGTATTATTACCAGCGCGGCAGTGCGTGGTACAGGTACTGGCGCCATATTGATGCAACATGCGCTCGAAGAGTGCCAGCGCCTGTTTGGCAACACCAACATTCGGATTGGTGCGCAGGTTTATGCTCAGCCCTTTTATGCAAAATTTGGCTTTAAAGCCGACGGCGAGTTTTATGATGAAGACGGCATCCCTCACATAGAAATGGTGCGGACTGCCTAAATAAAAAAATCCTGTTATGACTAACGCAACAAAGCGGTTAACCATAACAGGATTTTAACGATTGCTTGCTACTAATTAAGCAATGTAGCTTTCTAAAATTTTGAAGCCACCGTTGGTGGTTAATTCCACCTGTTTAACGCTGTTAGGCAGCAATATGCTATCACCCATTTTTACGTTGATGGTATTGCCGTTATAATGCAAGTCATAGCTTCCCTCAAGGCAAACATGAATCACAAACGAATCCAGCGCAGCATAATCTTTGCTCAGGTTTTCGGTATAATCTAATACGTTGGTGGTAAAGTAAGGACAGCTTACCAAATGCACGTCCTCATTTTGTTTAGGCTCGTATTTGGTTTTGTACTCCGGATACTTCTTATAGTCGATGGCCGCCAGTGCCTCTTCAGTATGCAGTTCGCGTTTCTGACCTTTATCATCTACGCGGTCAAAATCATAAATGCGGTAGGTAATATCTGAAGTCTGCTGTATTTCGGCAATCAATAATCCCTTACCAATGGTGTGTACCCTGCCCGCAGGTAAAAAGAACACATCACCCGCTTTCACGTCTTCGCGATTTAAAATATCGGTTAAGTGGCCGCTGTTCAGTTTATCTACATAAACTTCCTGATTCACCTCTTGGTTAAAACCGGCAATCAGGCTCGAGCCCGGGTCGGCTTCTATAACGTACCACATTTCGGTTTTACCGAATGAATTGTGACGTTTTTTAGCCAGCTCGTCATCAGGGTGTACCTGGATAGATAAATCGTCGGCAGCGTCAATAAACTTTACCAATAGCGGAAAGGTATTGCCAAAACGCTCGTAAACGGCTTTACCAACCAGTTCGTCTTTGTATTCTTCGAGCAGATCAGCCAGTGAACGGCCGTTCAATTCTCCCCCATCCACAACAGACACATCCGATTTTACGCCGGATATTTCCCAAGTTTCGCCGCAATTAGGTAAGTCGCCAAAATCTTTGTGCAGATAAGTTTTAATTTTCTGGCCACCCCAGATTTTATCTTTGTAAATGGTTTTAAACTTTAACGGATAGAGTGTTGACATGACAGGTAAATATTAAAGACTGAATTGACTATAATGTATGTTGCCAAATTTAGTTTTTTATTATTTCATTTTCACCTCCACCATTGCACACAATCTTACCTAATACACAGCGTAATTTAACGTTAAATCAGCCTTTACTTTTCCATTGGTTACCGTAACCGGAGAAAGGCCTCCCAAGCCATCCGACAAAGGGGCATACAAAAGTCCCTTTTCAACAATTACGACAGTATATGCCCCGTTTGGTAAGGTAACCTGGTAAAAACCCTTGCTATCTGTTTGTACAGATTGAATCAGCTTTGTTTTAAAACTTTCGTAAAATGGCCCACCCATTTTATCTTTTATAGCATCGACATTTTTTGTGTATTCATAAATCCTTACTTCCCGTTGTATAGCACAGGTAGAACAACTACTGCGTCCACCAAAATTTGGCATACAATCACCTTGCGTAATGCTTATGGTTCCCCACACGCCATTGGCAATATTCACTTTATTAGCATTCGAGGCGTAAATAGCCGGCATATTACATTGCTCATCAACATCATTAGCGGCTTGCTTTGTTTTTGTGCAACCCAAGCATAGCAGTAATAGGCACAGTAAGTAATAGCTTCTCATATTATAAATTTATAACCTTTACGAGACGGATAGCCGTTACGCTACACATCAAATGAAAATGCCCTGCTTTTTGAGGGCAAGGCATTTTCAAAAAGTTATCAATTGCTAATTACTTTCCTAATTTAGCTTTCAGGTTTTCGTTGATAGCTTCCAAAAACTCTTCGGTATACAGGTAATCAGTACCGTGTTCTACTTTAGGTTTTACAGTGATGGCTAAGTCTTTAGTCATTTTGCCGCTTTCTACAGTTTCAATACAAACCTGCTCCAAAGCATGACAGAAATCAATCAACTCCTGGTTATTGTCTAATTTACCACGGAACTCTAAACCACGGGTCCAGGCAAATATAGAAGCAATTGGGTTAGTTGATGTTGGACGACCAGCCTGGTGTTCGCGGTAGTGGCGGGTTACTGTACCGTGTGCAGCTTCGGCTTCCATTACAGTACCATCTGGAGTAACCAATGTAGAGGTCATTAAACCTAATGAACCAAAACCTTGTGCCACAGTATCAGATTGTACGTCGCCATCATAGTTTTTACAAGCCCATACAAAGTTACCATTCCATTTTAAGGCAGAGGCAACCATGTCATCAATTAAACGGTGCTCATAAACAATACCGGCTTCGTCAAACTTAGCTTTATAATCGGCCTGATAAATTTCTTCAAAAATATCTTTAAAACGACCATCGTATTTTTTTAAAATGGTGTTTTTAGTTGATAAATATAAAGGCCAGCCTTTCATCAATGCCTGGTTAAAACAAGCATGTGCAAAACCGCGGATAGACTCATCAGTGTTGTACATAGCTAATGCTACGCCATCGCTTTTGAAGTTAAATACTTCGAATGACTGCTCTTCGCCGCCATCTTCAGGCGTGAAAGTGATTTTCAGTTTACCTTTGCCTTTAGTTAAAAAGTCGGTAGCACGGTACTGGTCGCCAAATGCGTGACGGCCAATACAGATTGGGGCAGTCCAGTTAGGTACCAAACGCGGTACATTACTCATTACAATCGGCTCACGAAATACAGTACCATCTAAAATATTACGGATGGTGCCGTTAGGTGATTTCCACATTTGTTTTAAACCAAACTCTTTTACACGGGCCTCATCGGGCGTAATGGTAGCACATTTAATACCTACACCATATTGTTTAATCGCATTGGCAGCATCAATAGTTACTTGGTCGTTGGTTTCATCGCGGTACTCAATGCCCAGGTCGAAATATTTTACATCCAGGTCAAGGTACGGGAATATCAATTTATCTTTGATAAATTGCCAGATGATGCGGGTCATCTCGTCGCCATCCAGTTCAACTACCGGATTTTCTACTTTAATTTTTGACATATCGGGTTTGTTGTTGTTCGGTTATTTAAAACCCCCAAATATATATATCTTACGTTTGGGTTTAATATTTTTAATGTTTTTTATACCCTATAACACGCTTGTTACGTATTAATTGACTTGTTGCGAACAAAAGATTACCTTTAAGGCGAAAGTACAGATGAAACATATTTACGGACTCATAATTTTGGCAACAATGCTGTTTGCAGGCGGTTGCAAGCAAGATGAAGCAGTTATACCGGCCTCCCTTAAAAATACTAAACTATTGGGAAAATGGAACTTAGCATCATTAGAGGTTACCACCGCCATTGATTCAGACCCGCCGGTAACAGCCGACCCGATAACTACCTTTACCGATAAAGACTACTTTATATTTAAAGACACGAATAACGAGGCTACGTTTTCATCTACTATGTATGCCCGCACTTTTGAGGGGTACTATTCCACCAATAGCAATGCAAATCCCAAAACTTTAAAATTTAAAAGCGGCAACTTGTTGCTGAATTATGTTTTGGAGGGTGTTGATGACCAAACTTTGGTGGTATCCGAAACATCAGAGGTTACGTCCGGGGGCTCAACCACTACTACTTATAAACGTTATACCTATACCCGCTAAGCCAGTTTTGAAACAGTATATATTAACCATAAGCATTTGCCTTGTTTCTTTTTTTGCAAAGGCACAATTAGGCTATAACTATGCACAATATGATGCCGGTTTAGGTATCGCCCTTAACTATGCCTACACGGATGCCGAAACCATTAAGGCAACACCGGCACTACACTTAAACTTTACTTATAACCATACCCCATTTTTAAACTACATTGCCGAACTGCAACTAGGCCGCTTAGCCGGCGGCGATTCGGTAAATACCCTTTCGGGCCGTCAGTTTAGAAATAATTACACCGCCGCTACCTTCAGGGCACAAATACAGGCCGGAGAACTACTGGATTACTCACGAAATGTTGTGTTTAATGCCTTAAAAAATGTTTATGTAAGCGGCGGACTGGGTGTTATTTACAATAACATGGATGTGATTAACCGCACATCGTTATACATTCCTGATTATACTTCTACCGGACGCAATACCAGTACCGAGCTGTTCATACCAGTTAAGGTTGGTTATGAATTTAAGATTTTTAACAGTTACGATGAACCTTCGGTTAAAATAGATTTGGGTTACCAGTACAACTATGTGCTGGGCGACCAGTTGGACGGTATTAAGTCGGGCAGCCGCAAAGATTTATTTACCCAATTTGTAATTGGCTTTAAGTTTGCCGTTGGGGGTCATACCTCGTACCGCAAGTCGATACCGCGCGAATAACTCTTTTATTAAATCGGCAGGATTAAAACTTTGGCAGGATATTTTCTGTTAAATATTCACTAAAAGTTTATCCCTATGAAAAACGACGATACCTTCTACCCAGGGTTTAATGATGAAAACCTGGACAGAGATAAGAAACTGAAAGACGATTTGGATGGCAACCCATCAACACACGATTTAAAATACGACCCGGATACCGACAGCTACGAAATAGAAGTAGAAAGCGACGATCCGGACTATGACCCGCCCCAGTTATTTGATACAGCAGCTCCAGGCGGCAGCGATTTTGACTCAAGCTACGACGAGGCAAACCCATATGATACCCAAGGCGAGTACGACAAAAACCGCTCGTTAGTAACTGATGCCGAAGGTTTAGGCATGCACATTGACGACGGGAAAATTGTGGAGTTAGACCCGGTTGATGAAACGCTGGCACGTACACCCGAAGACGACCGTGATGATTTAGACGAAGAAGGCTATCCTAAAAACGATAAAGACCTGGATGAAGATGAGGACGAGGAGGATGACGAGACTAAAACAGATGAAGACGTTAGCGGCAGCGACGAAGATGATGATGAGTACTTAAAATAATAGCTGCCTGCTCCGGCAAACAGCTATATGTAAATATTCCGAATAGCGGTTTAATCAAATTCAAGGTTAAACCGCTTTTTTAATTCCATTAACTGGGGGTTTTTGGCCGCCATGTGCTGAAACTTCTCTATCGAAGTGTAAGGCTTTCTAACTACCGTTTGCTCATCAATACGGGTTTGTACATCGATATCAAAATTGCGCAATGTTGTACGCAGGTGGTTCATCAAGCCCGGCTTCTCTTCTCTAAATACAGCCTCCATGGTACGGTTGCTTACAATCACCTCAAATAGGCAGGGTTTCAGCATCACCGGTGCGCTGGACGTTAACATGGTAAACAACGTTGACTTACCCTCCCCTTTTACTTTGGCGGCAAAATCATTCCAGCATTTTAAAAAGCTTTCTGTAGTAAAAGGCTCTCTATCTGTACCTTTTAAATAAGGGTCTTCCTCCTCTTCAATAGCCACACCACCTACACTACCTCCACCTTTTAATGACGGGCTTAGCGACGGCGTAGCCAGCAGCGAACCGGTAAGTGGCTTTATCATACCCGGATTTTCAGTCAGGGTGGGCGCAGGTTTATTAACAACGGGTTGCGGCGATGCCGATGGCAGCGCCTCGGTTTGATGTGCAACCGGCTCAGGCTTACTGAGCGACGGCATAGCCGACGGATAAGCCGATTTTGGCTCGCTCACTACAGGCGGCGTTTTAACTGTAACCGGTACCTCGATAGGTATGGCATTAGCCGGTTTCCGTATGTCCGCAGCCTGGTTTACGACTGGTTCAGTGTTTTTTTTTAAAGCCTCACCTGCTGGTGACGCCTGTTGGGCCGGTAAACTTGCTGCGGTAAAGGCCGCTTGCAGATGACATATTTTTAATAAGGCTAACTCCACCTGCAACCGTTGATTCTTACTCAACCGGTAATTTAAATCGCACTGGTTAGCAATATTCATGGCCGATAGCAGGAACGACGGTGTAGACTGCTGCGACTGCTGCAGGTAACGCTGCTTAATGCCCTCACTTACTTCGAGCAGTTGCAGGGTTGCCGCATCTTTGGCTACCAGCAGATTACGCAGGTGTCCGCTTAAACCGGTGATGAAATGACTGCCATCAAAACCCTTGCTCAAAATCTCATCAAATAACAATAAGGTTTTAGACGTATCTTCGCTCAACAAGCTTTGAGTAACGCTGAAGTAGTAATCATAATCCAAAATATTCAGATTATCAATTACTGATTTATAGGTAACCTGTCCGCCCGAAAAGCTTACAATCTGGTCGAACATCGACAGTGCATCGCGCAAACCGCCATCCGCCTTTTGGGCGATGATATGCAGTCCATCTGGCTCGTAGCTGATTTTTTCTTTTTGCGCGATGGATGATAAATGACCGGCCATATCTTCTACCCGGATACGGTTAAAATCAAATATCTGACAACGCGATAATATGGTAGGCAGTATTTTGTGCTTCTCGGTAGTGGCTAAAATAAATATGGCATAGTTAGGTGGCTCTTCCAGCGTTTTCAGAAATGCATTGAAAGCCGCCTGCGATAGCATGTGCACCTCATCGATGATATATACCTTGTAACGGCCGGCTTGGGGCGGTATACGTACCTGCTCAATCAGGCTGCGGATATCATCAACAGAGTTGTTAGATGCAGCATCCAGTTCGTGTACATTAAAAGAATTTCCGTTTTGAAAAGCACGGCACGAATCGCACTGACCGCAAGCCTCGCCGTTGGGCTGCAGGTTGGTACAATTAATAGTTTTGGCCAAAATACGTGCACAGGTAGTTTTACCTACCCCACGCGGCCCGCAGAATAAAAACGCCTGCGCCAGCTGATTATTTTTAATAGCGTTTTTAAGGGTATTGGTCACATGTTGCTGACCTACAACGCTTTCAAAAGTAACCGGACGATATTTTCGGGCCGAAACAATAAAATTATCCACAGCACTAAGTTAGCCAAAAATGAAGTAAATCAAGTCATGCTAATTTGAAATTAGCGGGTGAGGTAGTTCGGGAATTGATATTAGCTTGGGCGAAACCGATAACATCTCAACGCAAAGAGGCTCCATGAAGGAGCCTCTTTTGAAATGGTGTTTATAAACTGCAAGCATTAAACTGAAACTCAGATTAATGCACCGCTAGGAGAATTAAAGCATCTCTACGCCAGTAATTTCTTTAACGTTATAGTAACCTTTGGCTTGCGGAAGATACACTTCCATGTTTTGCCATTTTACGCGAACTTTTTTATTGATGTAAGTGGCAGGCAGCCCGGCAAATTTTTCAGACCCGGCAAATTGGCGTAACCACAAAAACGATTTTTCATTTCCGGAGGCATCGGTTACTACGATATAATTGAAGCCTTTATTTTCTATTCGCTTGACGGTACCTTGAGTACTCCCCTCAACGTCTGTTTTATTTGCAGATCCTCCCATCAGCGCTGCAAGTTTCACGAAAGGTGTACATTTCTGCCTCACCAGGTTCATCCCTATTGCCAGTCCAATTTTATGCATCGCTTCAGTATCTGATGCTTCTACTCCCCGCTCGTTTGCCACATCAAGCAACATATAAGAATAAGTAGCAAAACAGTTCATGAAGGCCGTATTAGCTTCTTCTTTAGTTGAAATTTTGCTCAGGTCTATTTTACTTATAGCTACACATAAAGAGTCCATTAACTTCTTTTCAACAGGACCTGGTTCAGTTTGAGCTTTCACCTGGATTACAGACAAAACAGCGATTGCCACAACAAAGAGAATTTTCTTCATATAAGGTTTAGAATTTGGATAAAGATAGTAATAGCGTGGAATTCTTACGCGCAAACACAATCCGGAAAATAAAAAATTTTAGTTTCGCTTACTGTATTAAGGGCTATATTGAATAATTACGCCACCTCCAGTTCTGTACCAACTTCGTTTACCCAAGCTTCAAATAAGTGTGTTTCGATAGCGACTGCTTTATCGGCGTGTACCTGCCAATCGGCAGAAAATTGTTGTAACTGGTTCAACATTTCCTCCAGATGGCCTTCTTCTTCCAGGATGATGGATTTAACATTTACCTTACTACCAGCTTCGGTAAGGGCTTCCTGGTAAACCGGGTACAGTTCATCTGCACGCACTTCGATAGCGTAGGTGACCAGCAAATAAGCAGCAAAACGCAGTTCAGCGCCCTTTAAGGCCAGCTTTTCTTTCAGGTAACGGCATACATCAATATCCAGTTGGTTTAGGTAACGCTTGCTATGCGTTGCAGCCAGTAAATACTGAGGTGCGTAAGTTGGCAGGGCAACACCTTCTATTTTTTCAATCTGTTTTTTAAGATAAAAGGCATGACGATGCTCTTCAGCAGCATGCTTCAAAATAATGTAAGTTACGGTAGTTGGGTCTTCACTGGCTGATATTTTACGTGCCCCGGTATTTTCCATTAAAGATAAGGTGTTTAACCAGCGGGCATGTACAGTATCGTTATTTACAATATGAGTAAACAGGCTTTTAAGTTCCATAGGTTGTTATATAGTTTGAAGCGCTTGCAAAATAGTGCTGTAAATATAATTGAGCTGCTCGTTGGTAATGCAATATGGCGGTAAAATGTAAACCACATTGCCTAATGGCCGCAATATAATTCCGGCATTTAAAAAGTATTGATACAAGGTATCGCGCAGATTACTAAAATAAGAAGTCTGGCTGCCGGTTTCCCATTCCATAGCCAGGATAGTTCCGGTCTGCCTAACCGCCTTGATGCGTTGTTGCCCCTGCAATTGTAAAACAAATTGCCGGTGGCTTTCGGTAATACGCTGTATATGCTGAGCCGTTAACGGGTCGCCAAACAAATCCATGCTGGCTAGTGCCGCCGCACAAGCAACCGGGTTAGCCGTAAAAGAATGTCCGTGGAATAATGTTTTCAACCTGTCGTCAGACAAAAAAGCATCATAAATATGCTGCGTGCAAGTGGTTACCCCCAAAGCCATAGTACCACCGGTAAGCCCTTTTGAAAAACACATGATGTCGGGCTGACGCTGCATGTAATCGCAAGCAAAAGCTTTACCAGTGCGGCCAAAACCGGTAAATACTTCATCAGCAATGGTGAATATATTCTCTGCCTGGCAATGCGCTATCAGTTCGTCAAGGTAAGCAGCCTCATACATCAGCATCCCTCCCGACCCTAAGACCAACGGTTCGAAAATAAAGCAGGCGGTTTCGTTTTTGAGGGCAGTTATCCGGGCCTTTAGTTCTTCAATATTCTCCTGGTTAGGCAAATCAATAAACTCTACCTCAAACAGTAGTTTTTCGAATGCGTTGGTAAATGCACTTCGGGCACTCACGGCCATGGCGCCAAAAGTGTCGCCATGATAAGCATTTTTAAACGCAATGATTTTGGTACGCTGCCCGCCGCGGTTGTACCAGTACTGCAAGCACATTTTAATGGCTACTTCGACAGCTGTGGAGCCATTATCAGAATAAAAAACTTTACGCTGATTATTGGGGATAATTTGCAGCAGGCGTTCGGCCAGTTCGACAGCCGACTGGTGGGTAAAGCCGGCAAAAATAACGTGCTCCAGTTTTTGCAGCTGTTCGGCAACTTTAGCCGCTATATAAGGATGCGCATGCCCATGAATATTTACCCACCATGACGATACGGCATCTACGTAGCACTTGTTATCTTCATCATACAAACAGGCACCTTCGCCCCGTACAATACCAACCGGCGGTGCAGCAGTTTGCATTTGGGTATAAGGGTGCCATATTACTTTTAAATCTCGCTCGCTTAATGTCATGCTTTGTTTTTTAATAAGTCCACCACATACTGGTCTATCGGAAAGGTCACATCAGTAGCCCGTAACTCGTTCAATTTTTTCCACCTAAAGGCCTGCAAGCTCTCTCCGGTTCCGTCAAAATCAAAAACTTTAGTTTTGATAGGAAATGTGAGTGGCGATACGTTTTTGACCAGATAATAAACGCTGATTAACTGCGAATCGTTAAAAGCCGATTTCACATAAAAATCCGTCGTGTAGAAGTGACTAATGATGTCGACTTCAGTATTACATTCTTCTATAAACTCGCGTTTTAATCCGTCAGTCAGGCCTTCGCCAAACTCCAGGCCTCCACCCGGAAACTTGGTAAAACGGTAGCCCTGCTCCTGCTCGTCGGTAAGCAGTATTTCCTGCTGGTCGTTAATCAGCAACCCGTAAACACGTATATTAAAATACATTATTCGTAATGCTTTTTATTTCGGATGATGTTTTCCATGGTCCATTCAATATCCAGTCGCTTAGGTTCTGACCGGATTGGACAGTTAGGCATGCTGCAGTAGTGGCAGCATTGCGGCAAACAAGGGTCGGTATGTATAAACAGTTCGGTAAACACGCCGGCTTTTTCGTTAATCAGTTTATCAACCAATACCACTTCCTGGTGCACCCTATTGAGGTCGAAGTAGTTGGGCAAAGTCATGTGACAATCCAGATGCAGTTCATGACCGTATTTTTGAGCGCGCAGGTTATGAATATCAATCCATTCGGGCTTACGCTCAGTATTTAACACGCTGATAATTTCTTCTACTACCGCAAAATCAGTTTCATCCATCAGGCCGGCTACCGATTTACGAATAAGTTTGTACCCGCTATAACATATGTATAAGCCAACGGTGATAGACAGCACACTATCGAGCCAGGCAAAACCGGTAAAGTAAATCAGCAATAACCCTAACACTAATCCCCCGCTGGTTACCATATCGGTAAGCAGATGCCGGCCGTCGGCATCCAACGTGATAGATTTGAGCTGTTTGCCCTTGTGAATCATGTAATAGCCCAAGGCGCCGTTAATGGCCCCGGTGATACCAATAATGAGCGCACCAATCAACAGGTCGCGTATTTCTTGCGGATAAAACAGGCCATAAACTGACTTAAAAAGGATACCGATACCTGCAATAGAAATTAGCGCACCTTCTAAAAACACCGAAAAAAACTCAACCTTTCCATGCCCGTAAGGATGATTTTCGTCGCGCGGGCGTGAGGCTATGTAGATACTAAAAAAGGCAAAGGCACTAGCTACTACATTTACAATACTTTCGGCAGCATCGGTGAGTACAAAGTTAGACGAGGTGATAAAATATGCACTGAATTTGGCCAGCATCAACACCACACTCACTATCAGCGCTACAATGATAATATTCCGTTTGTCTTTCAAGAGCGTAAAATATCGGCAAATTTAATCATAAGCTGACTAAATACGGGTAAAGTAATTTTCTATATTTGCCACAACTTGATTTTTAACTATGAGCGCACTGAGTGACAGAATAAATAATTTGTCTGAGTCACAGACAATTAAAATGGCAAAATT
>CAJYSL010000017.1 GCA_913777515.1 uncultured Mucilaginibacter sp. | reverse complement strand
TTTAACGGCGAGATGTCAGTAAGAGATTTGAGATTGTACAGGCTTATAGGTATTTTGCGCCCGCTTAAACTACATCACAAACATATGTTTACATCATTGAAAGCTTTAGTATTAATCATTGCCTGCTTTTTAACAGCATTTACCGCCGGTGCACAAAATAACGATGAGTTATTTAACAAGTATACCGACTTTAACTTGCTGCGTACCCAAAATAATTACAGTAAAGCACTGCAGCTGGGAAATACCATTTTACCCGACGCTGCCAAACTACCCGAAAAAAGCCGCATCAGCTTTTATAATGGGATGGCTAAAGCTTACGAAGAAACTAACCAGCCCGCCAAAGCTCAATATTTTTATGAGAAGGTAACTGCTGCCTTGCCCGACTATTATGTAGCACATCTGGCTTTGGGCCACTTATATTTGCGCACCGTTAACGAGTTGGCTAATAAATTAAACGCCTCTAAAGGCGACAGGGCAGCTTATGATAAATACAAAAGCGACTACATTGCCGCCATCAACAAAACCTTACCTCACCTGGAAAAGGTACAGGCCTGCGACCCTTATGATGAAAACATGTCACTGATAAAAAAATTATACCAAAACAGCGGCAATGCAGCCGGTTTTGACGGCTTAAACGCCCGACTTAAAAAACTAAGCCAGCAATGCCTGGATATTATCTCAGAACGATGACATGAAAACAAGTAAGTTTTTAGCTAAGTTTATGATGCGGCTGGTATTTATATTATTGCTGGTTGGAGGTTTTGCTATTGTACAAAATAGCGGCAAGCTACAACAGTTAGGCTCCATCAACCTTTACCAGTGGCGCTTGATTTTTCCGGTACTGCTGATAGGCGGCTTTATGGGTTTGTCTGTTGCCGCAGCCGTTAAAAAATACAACCAGCCCGATTTAAACTTTCTGCTGATAGTAAATTCGGTAATGTTGATTATTTACGGCATGGCTGTATTTTTTCAAATCAGCCGCGTTATTCATTAAATAGTATCGACTAATGCCTGGCTTGTACGGTTGCTACAAAGCTGCCGGTAGTGGCAAACGGATAACCTTTGTTTTTTGCCCAGGCAATAAAATCGGTTAGTCGTTTAATAAACGCATCGCCACTGTTACGCACCACATAGCCCGGAAAACCAAAACGCTCGGGCTGGTTTAAATCTGTAAACTCCCAGGGATGGAAATATAAATTTAAGTATCCGTCTTTACGATGCGTTGCGGCACAAAGCCATTTTAATAGCCCCATAGGCAGGTTATGAAAGCTGAGCCAAAACAGCGGGAAACGCACTAAAGGCGATACCGACGATGGCAACTGCAAAACGTTGCTATTATAAAACCAGGTGCGCGGCTTGCTAAAGTTATTGTAGCGCCCCGGCAACCAGGTTGGGTTGATGGACGAATTATAGACATAACCTGCCTTCTCAATCTCCCGCTCGTCAACCGGCATCATGCGGGCCATGCGGTAACCTTTTACTGGTACACCGGCAATTTCTTCCAGTTTAAGCCGGGATTGTAATAAATGTTCGGGCTTAAAATCGGTATGGTAATAACCATGTGATGCCAACTCGTGCCCCTCGTTAATAATTTGCATGATAACCTCGGGCCGGTGCATGGCGTAATTAGCCGTGCAATAAAAGGTAGCCTTTACGCCTGCGTTTTTTAATATCTGCAAAATATGCAGGGTACCGGTGGTTGATATGGAGAGTTGGTCGTCGAAAGAAATATCCTTGCCATACTCAAACGGCATATCAAACTCTTCAATATCGAAGCTTAGCAATATCATGATTAATGCGCTGCAAATTAGTAGAACGAATAATATAATTAGGGCGTTGCTTGGCCTGCATAAACAGTTTACCTAAATAGGTACCGATAATGCCCAACACCATCAGCTGTACCCCGCCAAAAAACACAATGGTGGCTAAGATAGAAGCCCACCCGGAGATAACATGCCCGTAGTAATAGCTAATTAAAATATAAGGTATATACAGGAGTGATAACAATGAGAAGAATATGCCCAAGCCGGTAGCCAGGTACAACGGCCTTACACTAAATGCAGTAATACCCTGACTGGCAAACCTGAACATTTTTTTCAGCGTATACTTGCTTTGACCCGAAAAGCGGGCTTCGGCCTGATAATGGATGCCGTATTGTTTAAAGCCCAGCCATTTAATCAACCCGCGGATAAACAGTCCATTTTCATTAAGACTGGACACCACATTAGCTACCTTACGGTCTATCAGTCTGAAATCAGCCGTGCCTCTTTCCAGCTTGGTATCTGATAATGAATTTAACACGCCATAAAACAAGTCGGAAGATTTGGTTTTGAAGAACGTGGTTTCGTCCTGATACTCACGGCAGGTATATACTACGTCGTAGCCTTCTTCCCATTTTTCCAAAAACTGCGGAATCATTTCGGGTGGATGCTGCATATCGCCATCCATGCTGATAACACAATCGCCATCGGCATAATCATACCCAGCTTTCAGCGCGTTTTGGTGACCGAAATTGCGCGACAACTCCAGGTAGTATAAATGATTATCTAACCCGGCCAGTCCCTTCAATCTCTCCAAGGTGCCGTCAGAGCTACCGTCGTCTACAAAAATCACTTCGTAGTCGTATTTGATAGTTTGAAGCACTTTAACCAGGCGGGCTGCCAAAGCCTCAATATTGCCTTCCTCGTTAAAAGACGGAATTACTACAGAAACTTTCTTTCTCATTATGCTGCTGCTAAAACAGAATCCCGGTCAAATTTCCGGGTCAGAATTTCATAAACAATTTTTAGCCAGATGATAAAGCAAGGCAGTGCTTTTAAGGCATAAGGTTTAATATACTGGCGGTTGATAAATTTTGGAAATAAATCGGATGGCGAAAGGCTGGTTACCAGCAAAGCAAATACCAGCAGCCCAATCTCGAAACCGGTTACAGGTCGATGCAAATTCATAAACCAGATACCCACCCCCACAAATGCAATAATATAGGTAGGCGACTCAGAACCGGTGCTGAAGATAACTGTAAAGATTAATACCGACGACAGTAAAAGTAACTGATAAGCCGTTTGCCCAAAGCTTTTGTAACGCACATAAGCAGTTACAAATAACAACAAGCCCGGCAGCAGCACCAGCAAGTTGGACAACTGCGAGTAATGAAATATGCGCCTTATCATCCCCATTACGCTGATATCCTGCATGGTTGACATAGCGTTACTTGCATTTTTTTCGGCCAGGCTCATGTACCAGTCGTAATAGCTTTGCATCACAAAACCCGGTGATGATACCACCATTGGCAAGGCAAATAATACAAGGCCCCAAAAGATTAACGAAAGTATAAACTTAAGCTTATTATCGGCAAAAAAGAAGAAAGCCAGCCCCACTACACCATACAGCTTAATATAAGTACCCAACACAATGGCAAAGGCAGCCCAAAAGTTATTTTTACGTTTGATGAACACGTAGCTCAAAACAATCAAGGCAGTCATCATGGGGTTAAACTGCACATTAAAAGCCGCCGTCATTAACTCGTGGGCACAAATCAACAACACCGCATTGCGCTGCTGCGCTGTAAAGGGCAGCATGAGTACAGTCTGGTATAATATCCAGGCATTAACCATTACCCACAAAACTGCTCCTACTCCATCCGAAAAAAGCGTAAACGGTGCAATAACTAACCCGAATATGGGGCCGTAATGATTGCTGTCTTCAAAATACTTAGGCTGCGGCGCATACAAATCAATTTGCTTAACCAGATTAATAAATGTGTATTTATAAATCTGGTAATTGTTGATGTGCTGATGAAGCGCTTGTTTTAAGATGGCAAAAAAGCTTAGACCAAACCAGATAACTGTTACAAAAATGCGATTGGTAAAAAACTTTAGATATTTAGCCATGCAGAGATAATCCCGTCAATTGTTTGTTACAAATATAACGAATATGTTTTGATGTGAGCATAAACGAAAGCCCGGTATGCTAACAGCACGGCATCTTTTGTACTATCTATGCCTCAAAAAAAGAAGGGTTTCCCTTTATTCAGGAAACCCTTCACCCATCAATAGTAGGCAAGAAATCTACATAAAACTTGCCACTAAAAAAATAATTATGCCGAGGCTAAGCTGACTCCTGCAAGCTGATCGGCAAAAGCTACGAAAGCCTTACTCTCAGATATACGGTGTTGCAAAGCAATCAGATTTTGTAAATTGATTTTTCCGATAACAAATTTAAAACTGCCCGAATAGTAGCGCTCCTGGATGTGCAAAAAGTTAAGGTCTTGCACCATTTGCTCATCGTCATACCGCAGGTAAATATTCAGTTCGATGTTATTGGTAAAATTCAGGCCGTCTTTTTCTCGCGCCTTTTTATACTCGTAGCCATAGTCGTAACGCAATGCGGCAATGTCAGACAATACGGCAGAACCGGTTGGGTGACCGCCTGCGCCTTTACCAAAAAAGAATTGCTGGTCGGCAAAAGCAGCCTGTACGGTTACGCCGTTGTATTCGTATTCTACGTTGTATAAAAATTCGGTTTCGTTTACAAATTTGGGTAATACAAATAAAGCCACGTGTTTATCGTCCAGTTCTTTAGCTACCGGAACCAGCTTAATTTTTAAGCCTTTCTCACGCGCATATTGCATATCGTAAGCCGAAAGGTTTTGGATGCCGATATTTAACACTTCGTCAGGGTTAACCACAATACCGTAAGCGTGAGCCGCCGCAATAACCAGTTTGTACTTGGCATCAAAACCACCCACATCCGAGGTAGGGTCAGTTTCGGCAAAGCCTAAATCCTGCGCTTGTTTTAAAGCAGTATCATAATCCATGTTTTCTAAAAAGCCTTTAGAAAGTACATAGTTAGATGACCCATTAAAAATACCGCTAATAGAATGCAGCAGCTCATTATCATAATACTCTTCGAGGTTACGGATGATAGGAATACTGCCGCATACCGCACCTTCGTAAAGTAAAGAAGTATTGTGTTCTTGCTGCAAATCAATTAACTGCTGCAGGTACATAGCCACCATTTTTTTACTGGCCGATACCACATGCTTACCCGAAGCTAATGCCCGCGATACAATCTCGAAAGCGGCATCGGTATCGTTAATCAGCTCCACAACCGTGTTAATTTCGGGGTTATTTAAAATTTCGTCCCTGTCGGTGGTAAAAAGCTCAGCGGGGAGGCTCCGCTGCTTATCAGGGTTTTTAATGGCTATTTTTTTAATCTCGAGGTTAAGGTGCTTGGTTTTAATAATATCATACAACCCTTGTCCAACCACACCAAAACCAAACAAACCAATGGTAAGTTTTTTACTCATTAAGCTATTTTTTGTAATTCTATAATTTTGCCCCGCACGTCAGTTTTAATAAACGAGGAAACAATTTTTGTCAATAATTCAGTTTCAATTAAAAAACCATCGTGTGCATAAAACGAATCCAGTTCGGCATAAGCCGCCTTGGGAATATGCTGAAACAGGTATTGCTGCTCCTCAATCGGGAACAGAATATCCGACTTGATACCAATCACTAAGGTTTGTGCTGTAACCTTACTTAAGGCCTTTTCCAAACCGCCACGATTGCGCCCCACATGGTGCGAGTCCATCGCTTTGCTCAAATACCAGTAGCTGTAAGCGTTAAAGCGGTTTACCAGCTTATCGCCTTGGTAACTTTGGTATGACGCTGCGCGGTAATCATCAGTTTTACTGTCATCATCTTCGTGCTGGGTAATATTGTAGGCCTTATAACCGCGGTAAGATAGTAACGCCATACTGCGGGCTGCCTTTAAACCGGCGCTGCCACCATCAGGCGTACCGTTGTTAAAGGTCTGGTCGGCTGTTAAAGCCAGGCGCTGCGACTCGTTGAACGCAATGCCCCAAGGCGAATGTTTGGCGTTGCTGGCAATCAAAATCAATTGCTTGATACGCGATGGCTCCGTGATGCTCCACTCCAGTGCCTGCTGCCCACCTAAGGAACCGCCAATTAAAACATCAATATTGTTGATGCCTAAATCATCAGCCAGTAACTGATGGGCTTTTACCATGTCGCGAATGGTAAACTGAGGAAAGTCTAAATAATAAGGATGACCGGTTGCTGGGTTGACACTTAGCGGGCTTGACGACCCATAAGCCGAACCCAACACGTTGGCACAAATGATAAAATGCTCGTCGGGATTAAAAAAGTAGCCCTCGCCAACAAATCCTTTCCACCAGTCAAGCACATCCGAATTGGCAGTGAGGGCATGGCATACCCAAACCACATTATCTTTAGCAGCATTTAACCGGCCATACGTGTGGTACCCAACCTGTAAACCGTCAAGTTGTTTGCCCGATTCTAACTCAAATGTGCCTGTATAATTGAAAGTTTGTAAACTCATTGTTGTAATTTGATTAAGCCCTCCCTTTTTCGGGAGGGCTTCATTAATCACTATCAAAAACTAAAAAAACTATATTTTAAAGCTTTAGTCTTCAAGTCAAGACTAAAAGTTATTCGTTAATCTAAATCGCCAACCACCGCGGCATTCAACGTCTCCACTGCGGCAAACGCCTGCTCAAAGTCGGCTTTGATGTCATCGATATGCTCGATGCCCACGGCTACGCGTAACAAATTTGGCGTTACCCCTGCGGCCAGCTGCTCTACATCAGATAGTTGCTGATGTGTGGTAGCTGATGGCTGGATGATGAGCGTTTTGGCATCACCTACGTTTGCCAGGTGGCTTACCAATTGTAAGCTGTCAATCAGCTTAGAAGCATGTTGCTTATCGCCTTTCAACTCAAAAGATAAAACCGCACCAAATCCATTTTTTAAATAGCGCTTGGCCAAATGATGATATGGCGAAGACGGTAAACCCGGATAATTAACCCTAGCCACCTGCGGGTGCTGCTCCAGCCAGGTAGCCAGCTCGAGCGTATTATCTACATGGCGCTGTACGCGTAACGACAAGGTTTCCAAGCCTTGCAACAGTAAAAAAGAATTGAATGGTGATTGCGATGCGCCGAAATCGCGCAAGCCCTCTACCCTGGCCCTGATAATAAATTGGATATTGCCAAACGGACCGCCTACGCCAAACACTTCCGAAAATACAAGGCCATGGTAGCCTTCGGCCGGTTGGCTGAATTGCGGGTATTTACCATTACCCCAATTATAATTGCCACCGTCAACTATCACACCGCCAATGCTGGTACCATGCCCGCCAATCCATTTAGTGGCCGACTCAACCACTACGTTGGCGCCATGCTCCAGCGGGCGAAATAGGTAGCCGCCTGCACCAAAAGTATTATCTACAATTAGCGGCAAATCGTATTTGCGGGCCAAAGCGGCAATCTGCTCAAAATCCGGGATGTTGAAGCCGGGGTTACCAATGGTTTCCAAATAGATGGCTTTGGTTTTGTCGTCAACCAACCGCTCTAAACTATCGGCCTGTTCATTCGCTGCAAAGCGGGCTTCAATGCCCAAACGCTTAAAAGCTACTTTAAACTGGTTGTAGGTACCGCCATATAGAAATGGAGATGTTACAAAGTTGTCGCCTGCCTGCAGAACGTTGTTTAAAGCGATAAATTGCGCGGCCTGGCCCGATGCTGTTGCCAGAGCGGCTACCCCACCCTCGAGTGCGGCAATACGTTTTTCAAAAACATCTGTCGTCGGGTTCATAATCCGCGAGTAGATGTTGCCGAACTCTTTTAGCGCAAACAGGTTAGCGCCATGCTCGGCATTTTTAAATACGTAAGAAGT
>CAJYSL010000016.1 GCA_913777515.1 uncultured Mucilaginibacter sp. | reverse complement strand
TAATTATTGCCAAAGCAGCCGACAGATTCACTTACAGCTTCATTAACCCGGTAAATACCTTCACCGCTATCCTTAATTTAAATTAGCAGTTTGTATTAACCGCTGATTGAGCATTTCAAGTAGCTCTGGCGATTTTGTAAAATCAAATTTACGGGCAAAAAAATGTTCCGGGTCAATCAGGTGCTTACTATCGGCCATGCAAAGCGTTTTTGGGCTGGCAGTTCCGGCCGACCAGTCCATGTATCTGAGATTGTTATTGACTAATACCTTACAATGGGGTGAGTTGTAGAGGATGGTTTGAAATATAAACTCGTCGGGTGCCCAGGTAAAAGTAGTAAAGCGCCTTAAACGGTCGTTTTTTTCCCAGTAGTTCACAATATGTTTAACGCAGGCCAAAGGAATGGTAAACCATTGCGAACGGCCAACCGGCACCAGTCCGCTGGGGATGTTGCGCTTAGGCATTACCCGGTTTACCAGTTTTTGGGCAACATAACGCCCCGGGAATTTAAAGTTGTTCAGGTGATATTGCTCAACGCGCGGTAAAGCTTCCTGCCATTCGCCATGCATTTTGGCATAACTCATAAATGCTTTTCCGTGATTAGCAGACAAGTAACGGTGGAAGGCGGCCGGCGGTTGTAGAGGATAGTCGGCACCGCTGAGTAGGTTCAGGTAATCATAAGCCACACCCGATGTTAGTATTTCTTTAAAACCGTTAATAGTAGCTGTAACAATATTGCAGGCTCCCCAGCTTACTTTTACCCGCTGCTTAACAAATTTAACGTTGGGCAGGCTGGCCAGGCGTGCAAACTGGCTAAAATCAGTTTTTTTATCGAGGTGAATATATACAGCATCATCTTTATAAGCCAGGCTTTTAACCAGGCTTTCGAGTTGGCCGGGGTTATTATGTGCCAGTATTAAGTGTGCTATCTTCATGGTATTTGGTAACGACCAAAATATTTACGGTCTGTTAGTGCTTTACAACTAATTCTCCCTTTTTACTCAAAAACAGGATTAAAGGTTTTAGGTCAACATTGATATAAGCAGGGTACTCGTAACTATTTAAAGGGTGAATAATAAAATCAACATTGTAAATCAGCGGAAAGATACGCTGTAAAATTGGAGTGGTATAAGCTAATCCATATTTTAAGGTAATTTTAAGCCTATATTTCATGAAATTATGCATTACAAGTAACTACCATTATTTATATACGTATTAGCGCAATATCATAAAATGAATACAGTGCCCGTACCCACTCAGTTTCCGGCTATTACGTTATTAGTCACGCATTACAACCGCAGTCAGTCTTTACAAAGGCTGTTGCAGGCTTTCCAAAATCAGCATATTGTATTTGGTGACATTGTTGTTTCTGACGATGGCAGCAAGCCCGAGCATATCAGTCAATTGCAGCAACTGGCTATTAAGTACAAGTTCAGGCTGGTAACTACGCCTAAAAACAGAGGATTGGGCAATAACATCAACAAAGGGCAGGATGCTGTAAACACGCCATACACCCTGTATGTGCAGGAAGATTTTGACCCTGCTACAGACTATGCCACTCATTTAAACGATGCATTCAGTATTATGAATGAGCTTGCTGATGTGGATATGGTACGTTTTTATGCTTATTTTAAATATCCTTACTTAAAACCATACCGCAACGGCTTTTCCGAAATGGTATTTAAGCTGTGGTATCCGGGTTACCGTAAGTTTCATGTGTACAGTGACCACCCGCATCTGCGCCGTACCTCTTTTTTTGAAAAATTTGGCCGCTATGCCGAAGGTATCAAAGGCGACCGTACCGAATTTTTAATGAACCTGTCGTTCATCAAAAAGAAAGGTAAAGCCATGTTTTACGAAGATTACAAGGGCTTATTTGAGCAGATTAACTCCAACGATGAACCCAGCACCATGAAACGCAGCGATTTACGGCAAAGCAACAACCCGGCTATTGTATTAGGCCGGGCGCTGTACCGCAATGTTAAGCATACGTGGGAAGTACTCTTTTAATGGCCGAATAAATTTCGGCTACATTGTTTGTCCAGGTGTGGGTACCTGCAAATTTAATACGCTCCTGCTGCAGGCGTTCGCTGTTTTCAGATAACGCTTTATCTACCAGGCGCACGTAGTCTTCTTTGTTTTCTCCTAAATAAACATGACTGGCAAAAGTGCTCATGGCTTCGGTGCGTGTAGCTACGGTGGGTTTGCCCATGGCTAAATACTCATCAATCTTGCGCGGATAGTTGCCAATAGTAACCTGGTTTACAATTTGCGGGTTAATGCAGACGTCAAAAGCACTGATGTAAGCCGGTAACAGGTCAGGGTTTTTAGCCCCTAAAAAGTGAACGTTTGGCATGCGATGCAAATCGCTTTTCTGAAACTCACCATCCTCGGGACCAACCAGTACAATATTAATATGGGGGCGTTGTTTAGCCAGATACCTGATAATGTCCATATCCAGCCTGATGCTTTGCAAAGCACCCACATAACCCACAATAGGCTCAGGAATGTAGGTAATGTCAAGCGGTGCCGGTTTTTGCTGATTGTAGCCGGTAAACGTATCTAAATCGCAACCCTGACCTACATAAAAAGAGTTAGCGTTATACTGTTTGCAATAGTTAGCCAGGTAGGTGGAGTTAGCTACACAAATATCACTCTTGGCAATCAGTTCGGGCTCCATGGTGGTGCCGTGTGTTTTCCAGTAATCTACAGCCAGCATAAAATCGCGCGAGTAATAAATGCTGAGCGCCGGATGTAATAGCTCCTTCAAATAAAAGCACCTGAACATGTCATTGTCGTTAAACAATACGTAGTCTTTAAAGCCTAATTGCTTAACCGCTTTTTTGATGGAACGGGCAAAGCGTTTGTTGTTTACTTTGTTTAAAAAGGTGTAAACAGCATTATGCTTCATCCAGTTAATGGATTCGATGATTTCGTCCGGGTAGTAAGTCCACAAGTTTTCTTGCAGGTGTATCAGGCCGTTGGTTTTGCCTTTAATCACCTCGAGCCTCGTCTTTACATTGGGCGAGTCTTTATGACGCAGCAGGGTAATCCGGTCGAGCGGCGAGTTGATGTACAGTACCCGGTTGTGCTTGCTCAGCTCCAGGGCAATGTTTTTGCAGTTGCTGCCAATTTCGGTGTCCCAGGGTTGCTGCCCAACAATAATGATGTCTTTATTCTGGATTAAAGCGTTGCTGCTCATATAACTTGTGCCGAAAGCGATGATGTTTTTTCTAATTCCAGTTTTTCTTTTTGTTTGGCCTGGTCTAACCTGAAGGTAACTTCGATTAAAGCTACCTCAAAATAAAAGAACACGTTGGATGGATATTGTACCAAAGCCTCCTGCGGAAAGTTAGCAATATTATAGGCAAATACAATCAACGTCATGGCCAGGCAGTAAGTTTTAAGTTCCGGGTCTTTCATCCGGTAGTAATTGTTGATGCCTGTTTTCAGGATGACGAACATCACGAGGCAAAACAGGAAGAGGCCGATGGAGCCTTCCTCAACCGCGACCCTGATATAACCGCTATCGGGCGGAAAGCTGGACAAAAAAGAACCGGGCGCAAATTTTTTACCCCAGTCGCCGGTAGAGCCTAAGCCGCCACCCATCGGGTGGGTTAAAATATAAGGTTGTATACGTTTCTGATTTCGTTTACGCAGAATGTACGAATCGTCGTTATTGGGCCTGAATGCCGTTTGAAAACGCTGGATGTTGGCATTACCGGTAGGGATATTAATAAGCACCACTAAAAATACCGCAGCCACGCAAGTAAAAATTAAAACAGGCTTGCTGTAATTTAAAATGGCAAACAAGAACAGTGCTGCCGGTAAAAGTACATTGGCCCCACGCGTGCCCGAAAACAACATGGATGTCATGTATAGCCCAGCACAAATCATAAGTACCACCTTTTTCCAAGGTTTAAATTTGCCGGCAATAATGCAGATACACAAAATGGTAGGCATTACCATGTTGTATGAAAATGATACCGGGTCGGAAAAGGTAGAAAACTTACGCCAGTGACCGGCAATAAAAAGCAGCGAGGCAATGGCCGGGTCAGAGTGTAAGTAGGCATTCTCAACGTCCGAAAAGCCGATGTACTCTTGCTTGTAGGCATACAGTGCGGCAATAAGGCTCATAAACAGCCATAACTTAAGCAGGATGCGTATGTAACTTACTGAGCGTATAGTGTATAAGTGCACAAAGTATCCTAACAATACAATGGCTACGGTACGTATGGTGAAAACCCAGGCCAGGCGCGATTCGGCAAAGGGGTTGCCAAACTCGAGCAGGTTGTAGCCTAACCAAATCAACAGTACTTTAGTGATTGGGCTTTTAAAATAAGCCCAGTTATTATCATCTCGTTTAATCCTGATGGCCAGGCCTAAAAGAAGCAGCGCCTGCAGACCATCCATCAGAGTACCTATGGGCCCGGGTACACCCAACCTGCCCAGCATAAACAGGAAGTAGGCCATGATGAGCTGCAAAATAATGCCGAACTTAGGATAACTAACAATGGCGTGCAGCAGCGGGAAAACACCGATAGCAAGCAGTGCTAAAATGCCGAAAGAGGTACCGTTGTAGGCTGTTCCAAAGGCTATAACTCCGGCAGCTGCCAATAATATAGCGATACCTGCCGGTGTACTAAGCTTATCTACAAAGTAGAGCTTAGCAAGCCGTTTACCCCAGGTTGCCCTGGGTTTGCTACCATTAACGATGACCTGGAACTCGCTCACTTACAAAAACAATATCTTGATAAAAAAGAAAAACGTACTTACAAAAGCTACCGCGATGGCTACCAAGCGGGTAATCTTGTCGA
>CAJYSL010000015.1 GCA_913777515.1 uncultured Mucilaginibacter sp. | reverse complement strand
GAGCACCTTTCCATAAACGAGCCCCGGCAAACATCGTTGTAGTTAGCGAAGTGGCTATTTCGCTTTTGGGCGACAGGCTGTTATCACCCGTGTATGGGGCGTAAAAGGAAGGTTTGGCTTGGGTAATAATGGTTTGCTGGAAGTGGAAATTAAACCTTTGAGGTTTAATGGTATCCTGAGCAAAAAGTGTGTTATAGCAAATTAGGATAGGCGAAAGCAATAATAGCTTTCTGATATTAAGTAACATACCGCAAAAATAGCAGGCTTAAAACAAGGTAAACAGGCATTATAGAATCCTAATCTTATTCTAACCTCATTTTAATATACCTGCTAAATTTTTGATAATACGTGTATTACCGGAGGCGGATTTATAAATTATTACGGCATCTGGTTACTTCAAACCGTTCCATTCCGCATAAAACTGTTCAAGATAATTCTGCATATACTGGTGGCGCGCTTCGGCCAGTTTTTTTGCCGTTACAGTATTCATCTTATCTTTTAGCAGCAGCAGTTTTTCGTAAAAATGGTTGATGGTAGGGGCAGTCTGTGCTTTGTATTCGGCCTTACTCATGTTTAATTTGGGCTCAATTTCCGGGTTGTAAAGTTCGCGGCCTTTAAAGCCACCGTAGGTAAACGCACGGGCAATACCAATAGCTCCTATAGCATCTAAACGGTCAGCATCCTGTACCACGGCCAGTTCGGGCGAGTGAAAACCAGGGGCATCAAAACTGGATTTAAACGACATATGCCGGATGATGTTTTCGACATGCATAATGATATCGGCATCTACCGATTGGCTCTGCAAAAAAGCTACGGCAGTTTGCGGTCCAATATCTTCATTGCCGTCATGAAACTTGCTGTCGGCAATATCGTGCAACAATGCCGCCAACTCTACCACCAGCATATCGGCAGGCTCAGAGCGGGCTATCAGTTTAGCATTATTCCATACCCGCAAAATGTGCCACCAGTCATGGCCGCCTTCAGCGTTTTGTAAGGTTTGTTGTACGTAAGAGGCTGTATTTTGTATGAGGATTTCAGAGTTCATGCTGCTATAATTACCAGGTGGCAAATATAGCAGCATGAAAGGAGATTAAGCTCAGGCACTCACTGCAGAAGGTAAGTTAATAAATTTCTCCACATTGGTACCATCAGCCTTAATCAGTTCTATCAGATCAACATCCAATATTTGTGCTATCTGATAAAGGCGTTCGAGGGTAATTTTTGTATAGCCTAATTCTATCTTGCTGTACGCATTTTGCGATATGTCAAGCTTAACGGCTAAATACTCTTGGGTGTAATTACGAAATTCTCTGATCTTTCTAATATTAACCGCAACTGTCTTAATTTTGTTGATAATCACTTCCTTCCCCATCATATTTTTTATTGATAAGAGAACATACGTATAAAAACAACCGACGGTTTTGAAAAAAATCACTTTTGTAAAAAAAATATTACATTAGTAAGTAGTGATTATAGCGGGCAGCAACGTAGCCATGTCAAGCGG
This sequence comes from uncultured Mucilaginibacter sp., assembly GCA_913777515.1. Lineage (GTDB taxonomy): Bacteria > Bacteroidota > Bacteroidia > Sphingobacteriales > Sphingobacteriaceae > Mucilaginibacter. The sequence goes on along the minus strand of CAJYSL010000015.1, from coordinate 3,110 downwards.
TACCTCATTGGTCGCAAAAATGGGTCTGCGTTTTTGGTAAGCGTCATAAACTTGTTTTTCAACCGCGGTGCTTACTTTGCTCTGCGGTAGTAAGTTGACGGTAAAAGAGATTACAAAATCGTGCACTTTTTCTTCGTCAGGAATTACCCACTTGCGGTCTGATTTTTTTAAGGCATCAATAAACGGAACCGTGATAGTGTAATCATCAGCGTAATAAACCACAATTTTTTTGATGGTACCTTTCTGGTCGGCCGTAAATTTTAACACGGCTGTGCCGGTGGCTTTCATTTTTTTCAGGCTTTCCGGAATCACCACATTATCCTTAAAAAATGTCATCATTACCTCGCGGCCACCCTGAAATGGGAAGGCGAGCGTTTTTTGAGCACGGCTGTGCAAAACAGATAGGATAAGCGAAAAAAAGATGACTAAGCGTTTCATTTATTCTGATTTGGGTTCGCGTTTGCTGCCTTCGTAAATAAGATATTCCAGTAAGCGGCAGTCGAGCTTACCATTGTAAAATTCGATGCGTCGGCTGGCCTGCAAGCCTATTTTTTTGGCCAAATCAGGGTTGCCGGTAAACACATAACCGCGGTAGCCTTTACATTGCTGTTTTAAGTAATCGCCCACACGGCGGTAGGTAGCTTCCAGTTTGGTATGCGTACCCAGGCGTTCGCCATATTCGGGGTTAAACATTACAATACCAGGCTGCTCGGGCACTTCGGTTTCTGCAAAATCACAAACAGCAAATTCAATCAAATGTTCTACCCCAGCAGTTTTCGCATTTTTACGGGCAACATCAACGGCATCGTCAGACAAGTCGGTTGCTATGATTCTGAAACCGGTTTCTTTTTTGGCTTTGTCTTTCAGTTTTCTGCGTTCAGTAAAAAATACCTGCTCATCATAACCCATCAGGTGCATAAATGCATAGTTCATCCTGAACAGGCCAGGGCTTTTATCGGTAGCCAGCAGGGCGGCTTCAATAGCCAGCGTGCCCGAACCGCACATGGGGTTAATAAAGGTGCTTTTACGGTCCCAGCCGGTAGCCATAATGGTGGATGCTGCCAGTGCTTCAAGCATCGGAGCTTTGCCCGGTATTTTGCGATAGCTGTGTTTGGCCAGGGTTTCGCCAGAGGTATCTACAAATATTTCGGCCCGGTCATCTTGCCAGTAAAGGTGCAGTACTGCTTTATTGAGTTCTGGCCCCGAATTTGGCCTGATGCCCTTTTTTGATTTGATGCGGTCTACCACGGCATCTTTTACTTTGACGTTGGCAAACAGCGGCGTACGGATATGCTCGTTATTTACGTTCGAAGTTATCGAAAAATAACCCGTAAAATCAATCAGGTTTTCCCACTCCATTTGTACCAGCTCATCATAAAGCTGTTGCGGGTTTGCAGCGGTAAAGCTTTTAAGCGAGTACAAAATCTGGCTGGCGCAACGCAGATTAAGGTTAAGCGGTATACAATCATTTACCGTGCCCTCCAATTCAACACCGGTTTGAAAGCTGCGTTTAATAGTATATCCCAAGCCCTCTACTTCTTGCTGCAGGTAAGGCGACAGGCGCTTATTGCAGGTAATAATTATTTTACTTTCGTTTTGAAAAACTTGCATGTTGAGGGCAAATTTATGAATTAAAAAATGCCCGATTTATAATCTTATATATTAACTTTACGTTTTATAAGTAAGATTATGGATATTAAAGGTAAAGTACACGAAGTATCGCCAACTCAACAAGTTACAGAATCGTTGAAGAAGAGAGAGCTTATTGTTGAATATATAGAGAACCCGCAATACCCTGAGTATTTAAAATTTGAAGCTATTCAGGACCGTTGCAATTTATTGGATAATGTACGTGTAGGTGATGATGTTGAAGTGCACTTCAATTTACGTGGTCGCCCATGGACTGACAAAACCGGTAAAAAAAGCTACTTTAATTCATTGCAGTTATGGCGTATTAATGTATTAACCGGTGGTGCTGCCAGCGCAACCCCCGAGCATGCTCAGCCGGTTGATATCAACTCTGCACCTGATGATGACGATTTGCCATTCTAAGATATTGCGTTAAACAGCAAATTTATGAAACCCTTAGTCTCAATCGGCTGAGGGTTTTCTTATAACCGACATTTTGATATCTTCCCTCATCCTGTTTTTCTTAACGCAAAAAAGCTGATATGTGTCATAAAAGCTGACGGAATTATGAATGTGAATGTTGTATTTAATTTTAATTCGTCAAAAGAAAAATACTTTCCTTAATAACCAGGCTAAATTAACTCCGTATATTAGGGCCTCTAATTTTTATTATGGACCTTATATCTGAACTGGGTGCGTTAGCGGTAGCGACCCGGTTAAAACGTTTGAGTGAAAGGCTGGCTGGTGATGTAAATAAAATATACAAGGAGCTCGACCTGAACTTTGAATCTAAGTGGTTTTTAGTGCTCGAACTACTCAGCCGTCGCAAAACTCTCTCCATAGTAGATATAGCCGATGAACTGAAACTTACCCACCCAGCCATTGTGCAGTTTGCCGACCAGATGCTCAAGGCCAAACTCATCATTGCACAAAAAGACATTAAAGACGGCCGTAAACGCATGGTGTCTTTATCGCCTCAAGGGGTTAAGCTGTTAAAGCAACTGGCCCCGGTGTTGGCCGTTGTTAAAGAGGAGAATGAGCTTTGGCTCAAGGAAGCCGACAGTCATTTGCTGGACATTATGAGCCAGTTGGAAGCTAAACTTGACGAAATGTCGATGTATGACCGGGTTAAACGAAGTTTGTAAATAGCGGTTAAAAGTATTATAAATGATAGATAACATCAAAGCCTTATGCAACCAGTTTGCATAAGGCTTTGATGTTTAAATGAGCGTTGCTAATAAAGCTTAGCTCCGTTCTTCCCATATCGCACACAAATGCAAAATGGTTTGTACTGCCTTTTGCATGTCCTGTACTGATACCCATTCCTGACGGCCGTGAAAAGCGTGCTCGCCTGCAAAAATGTTAGGGGTAGGTAAGCCCATGAAAGACAATCTTGAACCATCGGTACCGCCCCGGATGCTGCACAATTTAGCCTGCATACCGGCGCGGTTAATAGCCTCCATACCATATTCTACAATTTG
>CAJYSL010000014.1 GCA_913777515.1 uncultured Mucilaginibacter sp. | reverse complement strand
TGTCGGCTAGCATTTCGGTACCTACCACACGGGTACGTGGCTGCGACATATAGTAAGTTCCGAAGTCGAAGTTTACGTTGAAGCGGCGCTTAGGGATGCCTTTGAAAAGGCCGATACCCAGGTATGGCGCTACGCCTTTCCAGCTTACATCAATATTAAGTTTGCCTAAATCGGCCGGGGTTAAATTGTAGTTGCCTACAGTGTACGTTCCGGTTGGAATAACTTCTAAACCACCGGTAGCCTGGTACAGGTAACCGGCACCAGCCACTAACCTGAAGCCTTGCGCATTTGTGAATGGTGCAAAGTCGGCCATTAAGTGAATATTGCTGAATTTAACCGATACGTTGTTGGTGCTTTGAAATCCTGAGATGGTAAACACATTGTTAGCCTTTACCGGAATAAAAGCAGCGCCTGCACGCAACGAAAGCTTGCGGGCTAGGCCAAAATGAAAATCGCCGCCTACACCCTGGGTACCTGCTGTAAGCTGAAAGGCCACGTTGTTATAACGCTCATTCATAATTTGCGCGTGTGAATGAGATGGCCCTGTACATATAAAAAGCAACAGGGCGAATAGAAAAAGTATTAGTTTAGACATGGACAGTTATTTACGATATTATGAAACCTGTTTTTTGATAAACTGCGATATTAAAAACCGTGTTTTTGAGTACTGCAGCGCATATTATTTTTTATAATTAAGCACTTATACTGAATCGGTGAATCAATAGTTACGAGAAAATTAAAATTGTTTTTTAGAGAAAATCTTGAGTTAAAAGAAACCCGGAACGGTCCGATGATAAACTATTTTCGGCGGAATGAAAATACGGTGGCTGACCTGAAATAGCTTAAATGCATTGCTGCTTTTGCAACAATTTAAACGTTTTAGCTTTGCTGTTTGCTGCTAAGGTTTGTAATTCGGACAAAGCTTATATATTTGGAAACAACAATTCATTTCCTGATGAAACTACTCCGCCTTTTACTTTTTGCACTACTGGCACCTGTAGCAGTATTTGCTCAACAGGTAAACCAAGTAGCCGACCCGGCCAATTGGGTTAACCCATTAATGGGTACCGATTCTAAACCCGACCTGTCAAATGGTAATACTTATCCGGCCGTAGGCCTGCCCTGGGGCATGAATTACTGGTCGGCACAGACGGGCAATATGGGTAACGGCTGGATGTACCAGTATGCAGCAGATAAAATACGCGGTTTTAAACAAACGCATCAGCCGTCGCCCTGGATGAATGATTACGGTCAGTTTGCTATTATGCCGGTTACCGGGAAAATGAAGTTTGACCAGGACGAACGCGCCAGCTGGTTCAGCCATAAATCGGAGGTATCTAAACCTTATTATTACAGTGTATTTTTGGCCGATGCCGATGCCACTGCCGAAATGACGACTACCGAACGCGCCGCTCATTTCCAGTTTACTTATCCCAAAAACGATAGTTCGTTTATTGTGATTGATGCGCTGGACAAAGGCTCTTACATCAAAATCATCCCGGAGGAAAACAAGATAATCGGCTACAGTACCAAAAATGCCCGCAGCAAGCCGGTTAACTTCAAAAACTATTTTGTTATTTATACCGACAAGCCGTTTACCGTAGCCAAGGCATGGCATGGCAAAACGCTGGCACACGACTCATTAGAAATCAGCGCTAACCATACCGGAGCCATCATTGGTTTTAAAACCGTTAGAGGCGAGAAAGTACACCTGCGTGTGGCGTCCTCGTTTATTAGCTTTGAGCAGGCCGAGCTGAATTTAAAGCGCGAGATTGGCGCTGATAATTTTGAAACAACCAAAGAAAAAGCTCACCAGGCCTGGAACAAAGTTCTGGGCCGATTACAGGTAGAGGGAGGTAGCGTTGACCAAACTCGTACATTTTACTCTTGCCTTTACCGGGCGGTAATGTTCCCGAACAAATTATACGAGATTGATGCTCAAAACAAGGTGGTGCATTACAGCCCTTACAACGGCAAAACCATGCCGGGTTATATGTTTGCCGGTACCGGTTTTTGGGATACCTTCCGTGCCTTGTACCCATTCCTCAACCTGATGTACCCATCTATTAGCAAAGAGATGCAGCAGGGCCTCATCAGCGATTACCAGGAAGGCGGCTGGCTGCCGGAGTGGAGCAGTCCGGGCTATGCCGATATCATGGTGGGCAACAATTCGGCTTCGGTAGTGGCCGAGGCCTATGTAAAAGGCCTGAGAGGATATGATATTAATAAACTTTACGAAGCCTTAATACATGGCGCCAATAACGAAGGCCCAATTAGTGCTGTAGGCCGTGCCGGGGTAAAATATTACAACGAGTTAGGCTATGTGCCGTACGACGTGAAAATCAACGAAAATGCAGCCCGTACTTTAGAATATGCGTATGATGATTTTGCCATTTATCAGCTGGCCAAAGCGTTGAAACGCCCGCAGGCTGAGATTGATTTGTACAAAAAGCGTTCGCAAAATTACCGCAACCTCTACGACCCGCAAACCCGGTTGATGCGTGGAAAAAACAAGGATGGCAGTTTTCAGACACCGTTTAACCCGTTTAAATGGGGAGATGCCTTTACCGAGGGTAATAGCTGGCATTACTCCTGGTCGGTTTTTCATGATGTGCATGGCCTGATTAACCTGATGGGCGGCCAGAATAAATTTACAGCCAAGCTGGACTCGGTATTTAGCCTGCCGCCTGTTTTTGATGACAGCTATTACGGTGGCGTAATTCATGAAATACGCGAAATGCAGATTATGAATATGGGGCAGTACGCACACGGTAACCAGCCTATACAACACATGATTTATTTGTACAACTATGCCGGTCAGCCCTGGAAAACCCAGTATTGGGTGCGCGAGGCCATGAACCGCTTGTATAAGGCTACACCGGACGGTTACTGCGGTGATGAGGATAACGGACAAACATCGGCCTGGTACCTGTTTTCAGCCATGGGCTTTTATCCGGTTTGCCCGGCATCAGACCAATACGTGTTAGGCGTTCCGCTGTTTAAGAAGATGACCCTGAATTTAGAGAATGGTAAAAAAGTAGTAATTAACGCACCGGCAAACAGCAACGAAAATAAATATGTAAACAGCCTGGATTACAACGGTAAGCTCTACAATGCCAACTGGTTAAGTCATCAGGAACTGCAAAAAGGCGCCACAATTAATTTAAAATTACAAAATTCACCTAATAAAATAAGAGGTACCAAGCAAACAGATTACCCTTTTTCGATGTCTACCCAACAATAAACCAATTATTGTTATGCCATCAGATGTCGTTATTAACTGTAGTCATGCTTTAAAAAACCAGAATTTAACCATCGCCTTTGCTGAGAGTGTTACTGCCGGCAAAGTTATTTCGGAGTTTGCTCTGATACCCAATTGTGGCTGCGTACTCAAAGGCAGTATTGTTTGCTACAATGTAAGCGTTAAGCAAACCTTGCTGGGTGTACCGGCCGAAATGATTGAACAATACTCGCCCGAGTCGGCAGAGGTCACGGAGCAATTAGCTGTCGGCTTAAATAAACTAATACCGGCGGATGTGATTGTAGCCGTTACGGGACTGGCCGCACCGGGCGGCAGCGAAACGGAAGAAAAGCCGGTGGGCACCATGTTTGTCCACGGCTTTTTTAAAGGCAAGCCTTGGCGGCTTCGGTTGTTTTTTGATGATGAGCCCGAGCAAGTCATCCTGAAAACGATTGATGCGATTGCCGGTTACCTGTTGACAGAATTAATCCACCGAGCCTGATATATTTTTATCAGGCTCGTTTTATTAAAACCGTTTTGTTTAATTTGCGGCAGCTACTTATAGCTGCTTTAGACCCATGTTTAAATTATTTACCGCTGTTGCAGCTGCCTGCACACTCAGTTTAGCCGCCTGCCAGCAGGGCAAAGGCGCCAATACCACTACCGATAGTACGGTTACCACCACCAGTACTACAACCACCGCAGCGGGCACTACCAATGCTGCCGAAGGTAAACCCGGCAAGATGGCCAGCAACGCCGAAATTATGGCCCGTAAACAGGTACCTGTTTTGTGCTACCACCAAATACGCGACTGGCGCGCCAGCGACTCAAAAAGCGCAAAAGATTATATTGTACCTATAGCAGCGTTTAAAGAAAAAATAAAAATGCTTGCTGACAGTGGTTACCATACCATCCTGCCTGACCAATTGTACAACTATTTGACTACGGGTGCGGCTTTACCGAGCAAGCCTATTATGCTAACGTTTGACGATACCGACCTTGACCAGTTTACCATTGCCAATCCGGAATTGAAAAAATACGGTTTTAAAGGTGTTTATTTTATCATGACGGTATCTATCGGCCGGCCGCACTACATGAACAAAGAGCAGATTAAACAACTGTCTGACGAGGGTAACGTCATAGGAAGTCACACCTGGGACCACCATAACTTCAAAAAATTTGCCGGCAAAGATTGGGAAACGCAAATAGATAAGCCAACCAAAAAGCTGGAAGAAATTACCGGTAAAAAGATTGATTACTTTGCTTACCCGTTCGGCTTATGGAATGCACAAGGGTTACCTGAACTGCATAAACGCGGATTTAAAATGGCTTTCCAACTGGCCGAGAAACGCGACGCTAACGACCCGTTGATGACCGTTCGTCGTATATTAGACAGCGGTTACTGGAGCGCCAAAACGCTTAGCAATAGCATCCGCAATAGTTTCTAACCGGCACATTACATAACAAAGCCCCTGTCGACCAACGGCAGGGGCTTTGTGTTTTTACAGGTTTTCGTTTGATGGACCTTCGCCTTTGTTTGAGCTTTCTTCGTTTGGCGGACCTGGTATGCCGCTGTCGTTGTCGGGTACTACAGTTTCCACCAGTTCACCGTCTTCTTTGTTATGCTCGGTTGGCGTGTTGCCTTTACTTAATTCGCTGTCGCCGGCGTTTTCGCCAAGCTGGTCGTTCTTTGGGCTGGTATCTTCGTTACCATTCGGGGTGTTTTCAGTTGCCATAGGTTATGTATTTGTATTGATGATTAATTATTCTTCTGCTATCCATTGCACTGCGCTTCTCAATTCGTCCAACGGAAATCCTTTTGCGGTGCCCGGGATTAGAAACCGG
>CAJYSL010000013.1 GCA_913777515.1 uncultured Mucilaginibacter sp. | reverse complement strand
GTCTTTGGCTTTGCCTATAAATGAGGGCAGGTTTTGGTGCAGCGTTTCGGTAAGCAGTACCAGTTTTTCTTTAAAATATGCAGCCGCCTGCATGCTTTTTTCCGGTTTAAGTTGCTTGGCAAACTTTTCGGCCACGGCAAAAATATCTTTTTCCTGGTTGGGTATTAAGTCTTTAAAATCATGGAGCCGGGTGTGAAGCGGATTAAAGTTAAACAGTTCTGATAGCAGAAAACGTTCATATAACTGCTGGTCGGCCAGGAGCCTGTCTTGGTCGGGCGTTAAACCTACGGATGCATCACGGTAACGGGTAACTGCCGGGTCGCCGATGATGTTGCGGGCGGCAATAGGGTTGCGCAGTACCATGCCCTGTAAACTCCGGCAACGGCTCAGGGCCACATAAACCTGCCCGTGCGCAAAAGATTCAGAAACATCAATAATAGCCTTATCGAACGTAAGGCCCTGACTTTTATGAATAGTGATAGCCCAGGCTAACTTTAAAGGAACCTGTGCAAAACTGCCGGTATTGGTTTCGTTAATGGCTTCGCCGTCCAGCTCGTATTTAATGTTGCTCCATTCTACTGCCTCAACCGCAATTTCCTGGCTATTGTTGCCGCATTGTACATAAACGGTTTTGCCTTCTATACGGGTTGCAGTGCCAATTTTGCCATTGTAAAAAAGCTTTTCGGCCGAGCTATCATTTTTTACAAACATCACCTGGGCGCCTACCTTTAGTTTCAAGCTGGTATCGGTAGGGTAGCCATCCTTCGGGAAATCGCCACGAACGTTGGCTGTAAACTCAACTTCCTGTCCTTCTAAAGCTTCTAACCGTTCTCTGTTTACCTGTTGGGCTATGCTATTGTGCGTGGTTAGTGTGATATATGGGTCGTTGGCATCCGGCTTGAAATCGGGCTGATACTGTGCGTTCAACAAATCGAGACTGGCTTGGCTAATTGTTTGATTACGGACTTCGTTCAAGACATCTACAAAGGCCTGCTCTTTTTGCCTGAACACGTGATTAAGCTCGATACATACGTACCGGGCCTTTTGCATCACCATGCTGCTGAAAAAATAGGGCGTAGCATAATAAGACCGGAGCATTGTCCACTCATCATCACGGATAATAGGACTTAATTGCGATAAGTCGCCGATGAGCAATACCTGTACGCCGCCAAATGGATGCGAGGAACCTTTGATATTACGCAAAATTAAATCAATCTGGTCGAGCACGTCGGGCCGTACCATACTGATTTCGTCGATAACCAGCAATTCCAGGCTGGCCAGTAAATCTTTCTTTTCCTGATTAAAGTGCAATTCGGGCCGCCCGTTACCGGATGGGATAACCGGCGCAAACGAAAGCTGGAAAAACGAATGAATGGTCATGCCGCCAGCATTTATGGCAGCCACACCCGTAGGGGCAACTACGGCCAATTTTTTGGCAGACGATTGCCTTAAATTTTGCAAAAAAGTGGTTTTGCCCGTGCCGGCTTTACCGGTCAGGAAAACGATAGTATTGGTAGACGTAAGGTAATCGGTAGCCATTTGCATGGCCGGGTTAGAGATAGTCATTCGTGGCGGCAAATTTAACATTATCCTTACCTGAAATTCCGGCCTTTGTGAAATATCTGCCGGCTGTCGGTTACCGGTGCCGTGGTTTCATCGCCTCGGGCAGGGGTCAATAAGGATGACTCGTTGTGGTCAGGCGTGCTTAGGGTATTAAGCAAGCCGGTTAAATTAAAACATTGATATACCACCAAATGGGTTACATTATTGGCCTTTTGCAGTTTGCCGGTTACCATCAGTAAGCGCGATTGTATAATTTCTTTGCGGTACTGGTCAAATAATTTTTCCCACACCACCAGATTGGCCGAGCCGGTTTCATCTTCCAGTGTCATAAACAAAATACCTTTGGCGGTTCCGGGCCGTTGCCTAACGGTAATCAGTCCGGCTACACTTACCACATCGCCATCGTGTTTGTACTCAAACTCGGCAGCCGTAATGTTTTTTAACCGACGTAACTGTTGGCGTACCAGCGCTACCGGGTGATTTTTTAAGGATAAGCCGGTTAGGGCGTAGTCTTGTACCACGTGCTCGCCCTCGGTAATTTGGGGTAGGTATACTGGTATCTCCAAACTGGTTTCAGGTAGTTGTTCGGCAAATATGCCGGTAGGCAAATCTTTCAATGCCGATACCTCCCACAAAGCCTGGCGGCGATTAGCTCCCAGGGAGCGGAAGGCATCTGCGGCCGACAAGATTTCCAGAGCCTTTTCCGGAACGCCAGCTCTGCGTAAATCTTCGATACGCCAATAGCCTTTACCGCGCATAGCCACCAAAATTTGCATATCCGGTTCGCGCAGGCCTTTTACCTGCCTGAAACCTAAGCGCACGGCATGGTACTCGCCAACTTTGTCTTCCATGGTGTTGTCCCACTCAGAATAGTTAACATCAACCGGTAAAACCTTAACATGGTGTTCCTGCGCATCGCGTACAATTTGTGCAGGCTGATAAAAACCCATCGGCTGACTATTCAGCAACGCTGCACAAAAAGCATCGGGATGATTAAATTTTAACCAGGCCGAGACATAAACCAGCAAGGCAAATGAAGCGGCGTGGCTTTCCGGGAAACCGTAACTGCCAAAGCCCTCCAATTGCCTGAAAATACGCTTGGCAAAATCTTCTTCGTAGCCTTTGGCCAGCATACCGTCAATCAGCTTTTTTTGAAAGCCGCTTACCATGCCTTTGGCTTTAAACGTAGCCATACTTCGACGCAGTTGGTCAGCTTCTTCGGGTTTAAAACCGGCTGCCTCAATAGCTATTTCCATTGCTTGCTCCTGAAATAAAGGCACACCCTTAGTGCGCTTTAATATTGCTTCCAGTTCTTTGGTAGGATATACAACCTCTTCAATTTGCTCACGTCTCCTTAAGTAAGGATGCACCATATCGCCCTGTATGGGTCCGGGACGTACAATGGCAACCTCAATTACCAAATCATAAAATACACGTGGCTTCAAACGGGGGAGCATGCTCATTTGTGCCCGGCTTTCAATCTGGAAAACGCCAATGGTGTCGGCCCTGCAAATCATATCATACACTTGCTTTTCGTCTTGCGGTATACCGGCTAAGGTGAGTTTTTCGCCTTTATGTTTGAGCACCAGGTCGAACGCTTTGCGAATCATGGTGAGCATACCCAGGCCTAATACGTCTACTTTGAGTATCTTCAGGTCTTCCAGGTCATCTTTGTTCCACTCCAGTTGGGTGCGGTTTTCCATGCGGGCGTTCATCACGGGGCAAATGTCGGATAGCTTGCCGGCCGTAATCACAAAACCTCCCGTGTGCTGCCCCAACTGCCGCGGAAAACCTATGAGTTGCGTAGTTAGCTCAAGCACTTTATAAATCAGCGGGTCTTTAGGGTTCAAACCCTGGTCGCGTAAGCGGTTTTCGTCAAACCCTTCCTTGCTAAAATCCCAAACGGTTGCACCGATACGCTTAATAGTATCTTCGGACAGGCCCATGGCTTTGCCCACATCGCGTATTGCACCACGGTGGCGTTCTTGGGTTACGGTAGCTACTATGGCGGCATGGTCGCGACCATATTCTTCATATATGTGTTGAATAATCTCTTCGCGCCGCTCATGTTCAAAATCAACATCAATATCCGGCCATTCGTCGCGTGCATCCGACATAAACCTCGAGAACAAAAGCCTCGATTTCATCGGGTCGACTGCGGTGATGCTCAAACAATAACAAACCGTGGAGTTGGCTGCCGAACCACGGCCCTGGTGCAAAATGCCTAACTCCTCCGCCTTTTGGGTGTAGCGATATACCCGCAAAAAATAGGGAGCTAATTTTTTGCGTTCAATAAAAGCTAACTCGTCTATTATCTGCTTGCTTATCTTTTCAGGAATGCCATTCGGATAGCGTTGTTTGGCGCCATCCCAGGTATACTGTGTTAATCTTTGCTGCGGTGTAATGTTATCGATAACCGCCTCCTCAGGTTCAATGTACCGCAACTGATCTAAAGAAAATTGACAGGCTTTGGCTATTTCAAGCGTATTTTGAACAGCCTGCGGGTAGTACAGAAACAACCGTTTAATCTCTTCAACAGATTTTAAAAAACGCTCTGCGTTGTAGTGAAGTTTGTAACCAGCATTGTAGATGGTACATTTTTCGCGTATGCAGGTAAGTACGTCTTGTAACTCCCGTCTTTCGGGAGCATGGTAATGCACATCGCCGGTTGCTACTAATGGTATTTTTAAGCCAATTAAGCGGTGCAGTCTTTTTTCGTCATCGCCGCTGTAATAGCGGGTAGCTGCAACATATAAATTGCTGCCGAATTGCTGCCGGTACTCTTGAGCGGTGATTTTAAAATCGTCGTCAAAATCAAAGCTGTCGTTAAGTTTCTCGGGCGGTATCAGTATAAAAATGATACCCTGTTGGTGTTCATATACATCTGCTTTATACAGATGACATTCGCCCTTTTCGGCCCTCAAATTACCTTTACTCAACAAGGCAGACAGGCGGCTGTAAGCTTCCTGGTTGGTAGGGTAGGCCAGTAAGCTTGGGCCATCAAGCAAATCGAGCCGGCAGGCCGGGATAAACTGTTTTTTAAGCGCCTCGTCTTCTATGGTTTCATTATGCTTTTTAACTACCATATGTGCCCGTACAATGCCGGCCATGGTATTGCGGTCGGTAATGGCAATAGTTTTGTAACCAAAAGCAATGGCTTGTTCTACCAGTTCGGCAGGGTGTGAGCCTCCCCGTAAAAAGCTGAAATTGCTGGTGATGTGTAGTTCTGCATACTCGTCCATAGCTTAAGCAAAAAAACCGTGTAAAAACCACTGAGGCTTATTGTCATAATGCCCCAACCTGAACAGCCAGTAACGCTGTCCGTTATCATCTTCTACCGCGTAGTAATCGCGATGGGCACCGGCATCCTGCCACCATTCGCGTTCAATGCGTTCGGGGCCATCGGCTTTAGTTACCTCGTGCCGCTTACCCTTATAAATAAAAAACTTAGGCGGATAATCAGGCACCAAAGCCATTACTTCAACTGGTTCGGGATGGTGTAGCAAGCGTACAGGGCGCGGCCTGTCGGTGCGCCAAACCGTTACAGGCTTTTCGGCTAAGGAGGCGGCCGGTTTAATGGCGCGTTCGGGCCAGTAATGCTCGGCAGGCAAGTAACGCTGAATGGCATTGGCACCTACCTTGCCGGCTAGCCGGTCTAACAATTCGGCCAGGGCGGCATCCTGTAGGCCGGGATGCGCAGCCCATAAGGCTTCCTGCTTTTGGTCAACTTCCTCCACCCGGGTAGCTTCGAGCAAAAACAGTTCAATACCCAAAGCCGGTTCTATCTTACTAATCTGTAATTCGAACAGCTTAAACAAATGCGCTACATGACCGGTGGCACGGGTGGTGGTAATGCCCACCTGCACCATTTTGCCATCAATCCGGAAGCATTTAAGCAAAGCCTTACGTATGCCTAAGCCTTCGGTTTTTAGTTGCAGGCAAACCTTTTCGAGCAGGGTCTGGATGGCAATCTCAATACCCTTGGCGGTTTTAATAGGTTCCAGGCAGGGCAGGCGTTCCTGGTAAGCTACCGGCGGGATGAGCGGGGTAATTACTTCTTCTTTTAAGCCCAATACCTGTTCAATCCGGCTCACAAAAGCCTCCCCAAACCGGCGGCGCAGCATGGGGCGAGGCATATTGATAAAAGTTTTTATTTGATGCAAGCCGAGTTTTTGTAGCTTTTGTAAATTATCATCTTCAATGCGCAAGGCCGCAGGCGGAAGGTTTATAATAGCCTCAGCTTGTTTGCCTGCAGGGATAACCGGCGTTTTTTTACCAAAGCGGGCCACGGCCCAGGCAGTGCCTATGGTATCGGCAATGGCACCGCGGGCATCGTAGCCCTGTTCGCGTAGTTTGTTGATGATTTCGCGGTAATATTCCCGCTCACCGCCCCAAAGGTGGTCACATCCCGAGATGTCGAGCATCAGGCCGTCCGGCAAATCAATGGCTACCAGCGGGGTATACCGTATACACCATAAGCCCAGCTCTTTTAACAGTTCGGCCGACTTTCCGGGAATATCGTCTAATATTTGCAAATCTGCCGAGCAGGCTTTAGCATCCGCGGCCATCATGCCGGTGTAAATATCTTGCGCCTCGGCCGCTGGGTTGGCTGCGGTAATTACCACACGGTTGCGCTCAGGCCTGGCAAAAACAAAGGGTACGTCCTTCAGGTCCGCCTGTTGCAGCGTTTGCCAGTCTGTTAACAGATGGCCAAACCATACCGACATATACCGTTTTTGCATCACCTTATCCTGCCATTTGAATGTTTTGCGTAAAAATTTCGGGCGTAACAGTGGTAAACCGGCCTTTGGTCCATTCCATCACCCAATTGCCAGGCTGTCCATTACGTACCCGCAACAACTCCACCTGCCAGCGCGGAAAACCAATGCCGGGCAATCCATCAACCGGTTCGCTCGGCATTGGGCTAATCCTCCAACGGGCAGCACAAGCCGTGGTACTCATTTTTTTGAGTTCGTTACGCAGGATGAAACCGGTAACCCGGCTTTGCTCTACCGCCAGTTGCAAGCGGCGCGACTGCTTAAAATCTATTTCTCTGAGCTCGGCTACTACAGCCGAAAGCCCATTGCATTTCAGGGCTTCTTCCATTACCCAAAGGGCATCCTTGTTTTGCATCAAATGCACAAAAATGATTCGCTCCGGCTCAACCCCGAACGTTTTTAGCGATACCGGAAACACGTTGCCCGATAAGCCGATCCACAAACAGGCACCGCCCTGCTGCATCAAAACGGATAAAAGTCCGGCCACAAAGCCACCGCAGGCAGCGGCTTGTTCTGTATTGCTGCACAACATCTCGTGTACCGTGCCTAAAGGGAATATCCCGTTAGGAAAAGCAGCCTCAACCGGGCCTAAACCTACCCCTTGCGACGTGCCCGCAGATGGTGCACGATAGCCCTCCCAGCGCAGAATATCCTGCCGCAACTTTTCAATCATCCCACTTTTATCTGTAACTGGCATAACGGTACTGTTATAGAGATGAGTAAAATAGTTGTTTATCCCCAGGCTTATTATACAGGTTTGATAGCTGTATAAAGCATTGAAAATGTAGCCTTTGTAAAGCTATACCGGTCGGCCCGTCGCCGGGTTTAAAATGCAAGTGATACCCCTTCATTGGTTGAGACTTTTTAGGATTACAAATAAATGCTAAAAAAGTTAGTATTTTAAGAGGTGTTGAAAAATATTTTTTAGCCGGATTAGGCAGGGTTTATTAAGCTTTGAGGCAAAGCATCTTAAAATATTTCTACCTTGTCGGTTTAAACCAACTACACATGACTAAATCAAAAACCATAGGTTTCTCTTATAAAGTAGAAAGCATTACGCTGCAGACTATTGATGATACACTTCGCACCACCGAAAGCTTCGTTACCCGCGAGTTGATTGACCAGATTAACGAAAAGCTGAAAGACCGGAATTTTAAAGTAGATGAGAGTTCGCTGCGGCCTAAATACCTGAACGATCAGTTTTACATTGACGGCTTTGCGGTGGAGATACAAGAACCTAAAACTGTAGGTTTTTTGTCGGGGAGGTAGTCAGCATGGCTACCGAAAAAGAAATAGTTGGTATCAGCAAGTTTTTAAGCCTGGTGCTCAGGCACCAGCCTGAGCTGATTGGCCTTACCCTAAGCCAGGAAGGCTGGGCCAACGTTGATGAGTTGCTTGCGCTTGCTGCTAAGCACGGAAAAACTATCTCGCGGGATACACTCAATGTGGTGGTAGATACAAACAGCAAAAAGCGGTTTGCCTTTAGCAAAGACCGACAGTTTATCCGGGCCAACCAAGGGCACTCTGTTGAGGTGTCGTTGGGCTATCAGCCTCAAACGCCTCCGGAGATACTGTACCATGGTACGGCCGTACAGTCGGTTGCATCTATATTGGCAACGGGCTTGCATAAGCAACAAAGGCAGCATGTACATTTGAGTGCCGATAAGGATACTGCAACCAAAGTAGGGCAACGGCATGGCAAGCCTGTTATTCTCGAAACTTTAACCGGCGATATGCACCGGCAAGGCTACTCCTTTTTTTTATCTGACAATGGTGTCTGGCTGACGGACCATGTACCGCCGGCGTTTATCAAGCCTTTATAGTAACAAAAGTTACGATAATATTAATTTATCTGATTGCTTCACACACCAAAGCAGCAATACTTCTCACCTCAACAAAATCGTCCTGAATGTTGCAGGCGTTAACATGCGAATCGGTGCAGATGAGTTTTTGGATAAGACCGCTGGCTTTTAATTTTTCGATGCCGTTATTTACAAACAGGCCGTGGGTGGTAATCACATAAATATCTTTGGCGCCGGCATCCTTGTAAGTTTGTGCTGCACCTATAATGCTGCCTCCTGAACGTATCATGTCGTCATAAATAATGACGGTTTTGCCATCTACATCGGCATTGATGGCTGTTACCTCGGTATGGTCGCCGGCCAGGCGGCGTTTGAGTATAAATGCTGCCGGTACGCCCATATCGTTAGCGAGCGATTCTACCCACTTGGCTCTACCTGCATCAGTACTGGCCATCACAAAGTTTTCGCCGCCGTATTGCCTGGCAGCTTCAATAATAATGGGTTTACAGTATACATGCACCGGGTATACCTCGTGCTCAAAGTAATATTGGGTACCCTCAGAGTGTAAATCGAACAAATAAATTTTATTACCCTTGGCACTGCGCGGTATTGCCGAAAGCAAGCGGGCCCGGGTTTTGGCTGTAACAATTTCGCCAGGCAAAACCGCACGCTCCATTGTAGAGTAGCCATAGTAGGGAATGACCAATGATAACGAACTGGCACCGTAACTCACTAATGAGGATGCTAAATCAAACAGTTCGAGGGTGGCCCCGTCATTCACCGTTCCGCCAATAACTACCACGTCGCGGTTTTCTACTGGTGACAGGATACGCTGGTAGCGCTCACCATCGGTAAAATAGCTGATGGCTAATTCGCCTCTTTCGTAGTCGCCATGAGCTAAAATTTTTTCGGCTAAGTATGCGTATTCTTTAATGCAAAACAATATTTTCTTCATGGTGCTATGGTTGATACCGGTCAATAAGGATAGACCAGTGTTATTGGCGTGCAAAGTTAAACAGTATGGCGGTGTAAGCAAGCAGATGGTACGGGTAATTAAATGCAGATACAATTAAATCATCATAAACATAAAATGCCGCTGGCGGTCAGCGGCATTTTATGTTTATTGGTGTTATGGCTAAAATTAATCTATCAACTCAAATTTGTTCTGTAATAAAATATGGTCGGAGGCATTGCCAATCATCAATTTAAACTCTCCAGGTTCGGTAGTCCAGTTCATTTTCTGGTCGTAAAAAGAAAGCTTATCGCGGTTAATGGTAAAGCTGATAGTTTTGCTTTCGCCGGGTTTCAGATATATTTTTTGAAAATCTTTCAATTCTTTAACCGGACGAGTTACGCTGGCTACCACATCCTGTAAATACAGTTGCACCACCTCTTCGCCGGCATACTTGCCTGTATTTTTTAAAGTAAAGCTTACCGCCAAGTCATCATTTTTAGTGATTTGTGTTTTACTCAGTTTTAAATCGGTAAAAGCAAAATTGGTATAACTTAAGCCATACCCAAAGGCATAGCGTGGCGTGTTCGGGATATCTAAGTAGCTTGAACGGTAAAGTGCAGGTTGGCCGTTAGGGGAGGGACGACCGGTGTTTTTGCTGCTGTAAAAAACAGGAATTTGCCCCTCAGCACGCGGAAACGAAATGGGTAGTTTTCCGGCCGGGTTATAATCGCCAAAAAGAACATTGGCCATAGCGTTTCCGGCCTCGCTGCCCAGCCACCAGGTGTATAAAATGGCATCGGCGTGGTCGGCGGTCCAGTTAAAAATAAGCGGCCTGCCGGCCATTACCATTACGACCACGGGTTTGCCGGTAGCTTTAATTGCTTTAATCAAATCTTCCTGCACACCTGGCAAATGAATGTTAGCGCGGCTTTTGGCTTCGCCGCTCATGTTAAAAGCTTCGCCTACGGCCATAATTACCACGTCGGCTTTTTGGGCGGTAGCCACAGCATCGGCAAAACCGGTACGCAAAGTGTCGTTGATATTGCATCCCTGGCTATACAGCAAATTGGTTTGCTTGCCCACCTTGTTCTGCAAACCCTCGAATGGAGAAACCAGGTGGTCATTATCCCACT
>CAJYSL010000012.1 GCA_913777515.1 uncultured Mucilaginibacter sp. | reverse complement strand
GTAAAACTTACCAGGTACGGTATTAAGGCTGCCGAACTATCGTGCAAACCAATACCTACACTGTAATTATTACCCGGAAACTCGGCGGGCAAAACCTCGTCGGCATTACGGATAGGCGCTAACTTTTCGGCCAGTCCTTCTTTTTTCACCCAGTCGTGATAATCGTTCTTTTCAAAATCCCACAAGCTGGTATGGCAACCAATGCTGGTTAAATCGGTAAAAGCCTGACCGCTGATTAAATAGCTTAGATACTGCGGCAAATGCAACGCATACTTAATGCGTTCAAAAATATCAGGTTTCTGAAACTTTAAACGGTACAGTTGCATGCCCGAGTTCAGGTTACCTAAAACCGGAGAAGCGGTTTGCCGCGCTACTGTGGCTTCGCCACCGTAAGTGCTGTAAAACTGCTGATGTAAATCCTCGGGGAAAGCTTTTAAATAATTGTATAACGGTGTTAATGGTGCGCCATACTCATCCAGGTATACAAAGCTGGCACCATAAGATGAAAAGTTTACGGCCTTAATATCAAACTCAGGGCGCCTAAAAATTTCGCGCAGCGAGTCGAACACCGAAAGCCGTAAACTATCAATATTTTCGCAGGGGTCGCCATCCTCGTCAGCCGTCTCATTAAAACGGGCCGACTTTTCGTAAACAATTTTATAGTCTTCGTTAAACAAGAACAATTTTTTGTTGGTCTTGCCTACATCAAATACTGCTATTACGGGTGTTGGCGTCATGTTTTATAATCCTGTAGCTACTGTTTTTTCGCCACGCTCTTTAATTAAGTTCTTACGTACATCCAGGCTGCGGTAAGCCGAAAGCGGGCTTAATGCACCACCCTCGCGTAAACGGGCCTCGGCTACCAACGGACGTACATCCGTACGGTAAGCAGTTTGCAAAATCTCTTGTGCAGCAACGGCATCGTTAGCAGCCTGCGCTTCTTTTAAAGCAGCAGTATCTACCAGTAAAGCCTGTGCATAAGCAATCTTGATAGCTTCTACCGACTGCAATAAATCTTCAATCGGGTCTTTCAGGTTGTGCGACGCATCAATCATCCAGCCAATATCAGTAGCGTGAGTCATACCGCGGGCATCCATACCTTCTACCAGTTCGTTAAAAATCAGGAACAACTGGTAAGGGTTAATACTGCCTACAGTCAAGTCGTCATCACCGTATTTAGAATCGTTAAAGTGGAAACCGGCTAACTTGCCCTCCATTAATAATAACGATACAATTTGCTCAATATTGGTATTCGGCAAGTGGTGACCTAAATCAACCAATGTAGAAGCTTTAGGACCTAATTTGTTGGCTAATAATAAAGACTGTCCCCAATCGCCGATAGTGGTTGAGTAAAAGTTTGGCTCGTATGGTTTGTACTCCACCCATACTTTCCAGTCATCAGGCAAAGCAGCGTAAATTTCCTGTAAGCTCTCTAAAGTATTCTGGAAAGCGGTACGGAAGTTTAACTGACCAGGGAAGTTTGAACCGTCGGCCAGCCAAACAGAAAGCGCATTGGAACCCAACTCTACACCGTATTTAATTACTTCGATATTATGCTCAACGGCTTGTTTGCGTACTGCTTTATCAGCATGATGCAACGAGCCGTATTTGTAGCTTAATTGCTGGTCTTTCTGGTCTTGGAAAGTATTGGAGTTTACCGCATCAAAACGCAAACCGTGCTGTGCAGCCACCGCTTTAATCGCATCTGCGTTTGAAGGGATATCCCAAGGAATGTGTAATGAGATAGAATTACTTGATTTGTTCAGCGCATGGATTGCACCTACATCTTCGATTTTCTCTTCAAGGCTGCGCGGCTCACCGCCGCCTGAAAAACGGCCGAAACGCGTACCACCGGTACCCAAAGCCCAGCTCGGGATGGCAATGTTAAAGGCCTGAAGCTTTTTTAAAACATCGTCCAGGTTAGCCACATCAGCAGCCACATAATCAAACGCACGCTGATGCTTGCTGCTCAACTGATGATTGCTCTCATCAATTTTATATTTTTCTATTAACATGAGTGTTTATTAATAAGTTCATAGATAATAGTTCATGGTTCATAGCTGATAGTCACGTTTTGCATGAACCATCAACTATGAACCATGAACGTTTTGCTTTTCTTATCTTACAAAGCCGGCAGCAACACCACCGTCAACGTTGATGACGTTACCGGTTGATTTAGCCAACAAGCCGCCGGTTAGGGCGAAACAGGCGTTAGCAATGTCTACCGGTAAAATAATCTCGTTAAGCAGGGTACGTTTGGCGTAGTAAGCAGGTAGTTCGGCTACGGTAATACCGTAGGCTTTGGCACGACCTTCGGCCCAGCCACCAGCCCAGATATTGCTATCGCTGATTACTGCATCAGGGTTAACCACGTTAACACGTATTTTATCCGGACCTAACTCAGCAGCATTTAAACGGCTCAGGTGTAATTGTGCAGCTTTTGCACTACCGTAACCGGCGTTGTTCGGACCGCTTACTAAGGCATTTTTGCTTACAATGTTAATCACGTCGCCACCAATAGCTTGTTTTTTCATGACCGCTACGGCAGCTTGGGTTACAAAGAACTGGCCTTTCACCAATACATCATATAATAAATCCCAGTCTTTTTCCGTATGGTCGGCAATAGTTTTAGAGATAGACAAACCTGCATTGTTTACAATCAGGTCGACACCACCAAAGTTAAGGGCAGCTACATCCATAGCAGCCTGAATTTGCTCGGCACTGGTTACGTCCATCACGGCAGTAGCGTACGAGTCTTTACCGTAAGCGGCTTTAAACTCTTCGCCGGCACCTTCTAAACGCTCGGCGTTCATATCGTTCAAAATCACAACGGCACCCTCCTCCACAAACTTTTTGGCAATAGCTTTACCAATACCACCGGCACTACCGGTAATTAAAGCAATACGGCCCGATAAAGCTTTTGGCTTAGGCATACGCTGTAACTTGGCTTCTTCTAACAACCAGTACTCAATATCAAAAGCCTCCTGGCGTGGTAACGAAGTGTATTCAGAGATAGCCTCGGCACCTTTCATCACGTTGATAGCGTTGGTGTAAAACTCGGCAGCAACACGGGCAGTCTGTTTATCTTTAGAGAAGCTAAACATACCTACACCCGGGTACAAGATGATTACCGGATTGGTATCGCGGATTGCCGGGCTATTGTCGTGTTTACAAGTGTTGTAATAGTCGGTATACATTTGGCGGTAAGCCTCAAATGCGGGAGCTAATTTAGCTTTTAAACCTTCTACATCGCTCAAGTCAGCATCAGGTGCCAAGTCTAAAACCAGCGGGCTGATTTTGGTACGTAAAAAGTGGTCAGGACAGCTGGTACCCATTGGGGCCAGTCTTTCTAAATCGTTAGAGTTGATGTACTCCAGTACGCGGGCATCATCAGTAAAATGACCAATCATGTTACGCTCGCTTGAGCAGAAACCACGTAAAATTGGAGCCAGGGCTACCGCTTGTTTTTTACGATTGGCTTCGTCCAGGCTTTGTACTTTCTGGCCGCCAAATACAGGACCTTTTTTGCCATAGTTTTGCTCCAGGTACTCGGCACATTTTTCAATCACCTCTAGAGTATTAATATAGCTTTCGTAAGCGGTATCGCCCCAGGTAAATAACCCGTGCGAACCCAGCATAATGCCACGGATGCCAGGGTTGGCATCTAAACAGGCTTTTAATTGCAAGCCTAACTCGAAGCCTGGTTTTTTCCATTCTACCCAGCCAATGGTACCGCCAAATAACTCTTCGGTTATTTGTTTACCGTCTTTAGCCGCAGCAATAGCAATGGCCGCATCCGGGTGCAGGTGGTCGATATGAGCAAATGGTAAAAAGCCGTGTAAGGGCGTATCAATAGATGGCGCTTTTGAGTTTAAATCGTAGATGCTGTGGTTAAATAGTTCAACCATTTCGTCTTCGTATTCAACGCCGCGGTATACATTTTTAAGGCTGCGCAGGCGGTCAACATATAAAGCAGCCAGACCGCTTTTTTTCAAAGTACCGATATCGCCGCCAGAGCCTTTAATCCACATTACCTCTACGTCCTGACCGGTTAACGGGTCTTTAGACATTAGTTTACAAGAGGTATTACCACCACCGTAGTTGGTAAGGCGCAAATCGGCACCCAATAAGTTGGAACGGTATATTAAAAGGGCTACTTCGTCACCCGCCAACTCGGCGGCTTTAGCGTCGTCCCATAAATAGCTTACGTGCTTAAATTCGGTTGTTTTAACAGACATATGAATTTGGAT
>CAJYSL010000011.1 GCA_913777515.1 uncultured Mucilaginibacter sp. | reverse complement strand
GGGTTCGGCGTTTAAACTTTTATCATTCGGAGATAAATATTTAGATTGCACCACTTTTCATTGCAAGCAATTAAGAGCTATAATTCTACAGCCCCCATATGCGCCCCACCATTTTAATTATTGACGACGAGAAAAAGCTGAGTGGCTTAATGGCCCGCATTATAGAGCTGGAAGGCTTTAATGTTTTACAAGCCGCTACGGGCAAAGAGGGGTTGAAACAATTAGGCCATTACGAAGATATACTAGTCGTATTAAGTGACGTTAAATTACCGGATGTAAACGGCGTTGAACTGGTTAAAACCATCAAAGAACAAAAGCCCTTTGCCGAAGTAATTAACCTAACCGCCTATGGCAATATACCCGATGGTGTTAAAGCTATACAAAACGGCGCTTTTAACTATATCACCAAAGGCGACGATAACGAACGGATTATACCGCTGGTACACCAGGCTATGCAAAAAGCGCAGCAGCAGTACCAGGCCTTTAAAGAAACCAACAAAGCACAAAGCAAAACCACGCTATCGGCCATTATTGGAAAATCGCCGCAAATCATCAATGCCATAGCCCTGGCCCGTAAAGTGGCCGCCACCAATACCACCGTGCTGTTGCTTGGCGAAACAGGTACTGGCAAAGAGGTTTTTGCATCGGCCATACACTACGAAAGCGATCGCCGCCAGATGCCCTTTGTGGCCATTAACTGCAGCAGCTTTACAGCCGAATTGTTAGAAAGCGAGCTTTTTGGCTACAAAGCGGGCGCCTTTACAGGGGCATTAAAAGACAAAAAAGGCCTGTTTGAAGAAGCCAACCACGGCACCATATTTTTAGACGAGATTGGCGAGATGAGCATGGAGCTGCAGGCCAAATTGCTGCGGGTGCTCGAAAATAAGACCTTTATTAAAGTAGGCGACACCCAGCCTACCAAAGTTAACGTTCGAATTATCGCAGCAACTAACCGCGATTTACAGCAAGATGCAGATAATGGCAAGTTCCGGTCAGACCTGTATTACCGCTTATCTGTATTTACCATACAACTGCCTTCCCTTAATGAGCGCGAACAGGATATTGACTTGCTGGCAGATTATTACTTGCGGCACTTTGCTGCCCTGAATGGCAAGCCAACCATGAAAATGGGAACTCACTTTGTACAAAACCTGCACCAGCACCATTGGAAAGGTAATATACGTGAGTTAAAAAACACCATGGAGCGCGTAGTGATTTTAGCCGATGGCGACACATTAACCGCAGACTTGTTACCGCCCGGATTCAGGCAAAATAACTACCAGGGCAACACTTTTGCCTTACAAATGGTAGAGAAGCAGCATATCCAAAAAGTGCTGGCCCATACCCAGGGAAACAAGACAGAAACGGCCCGTTTACTGGGCATCGGGCTAACTACCCTTTACCGGAAAATTGAGGAATACAAGCTTGGCTAACGCTTTTCTTTCATTTTGAAAACAAACCCTTCCATTTTGGAAGGGTTTTTCGTTTTATTAGAATTCTATTAATAAATATTTACTACACAATTATTTGTATTACAGTTATTTACAAATACACTTCTAACAATTGGTACTTGTTTTGGCATTGGGGTTACCAAAACAGATGCACATGCTTACTCTACTATTACTGGCAGCCTTACTTGTTTTGTGCTGGTTCATTTTTAAATCTATCGACTGGTTCGAGCAAATCTGAAAACTATGTTAGCGCTATTTATTATCTCCCTGGCAGTTTTTGTATACATGGTATACGTACTGCTTAAACCCGAAAAATTCTAATTATCCCCCAAACCCATGAACACTGAATTCTTAGGAATCGTTGCTTCCTTTGCGATTACCCTCCTTATCGCCATTCCCTTAGGAAAGTATCTTGCCAAAATGTTTGCCGGCGAAAAGGTATGGACCGACTTTATGAAGCCGCTCGAAAACGGCTTATTCAAAATTTCGGGCATCAACCCTAATGAGCCCATGAACTGGAAACAGTTTTTAAAGGCCATGATGATTATTAACCTGGTGTGGCTGGTTTACGGCTTTTTTGTTTTGATATACCAGGACAAACTGCCCCTCAACCCCGACGGTAACCCGGGCATGACACCCGATTTGGCTTTTAACACCATTATAAGCTTTGTGGTTAACTGCGATTTGCAGCATTACTCGGGCGAGAGCGGTGTTACCTACCTTACCCAGCACATCATTATGATGTTTTTGATGTTTACGAGTGCAGCAACCGGTATAGCTGCTGCTGTTGGTTTATTTACAGCATTCAGAGATAAAACCACTACCAACATCGGTAACTTCTGGGAATTTTTTGTAAAAGCCCTCACCCGTTTGTTGTTACCCTTATCGGTAGTAATCGCTTTGGTTCTGGCTTTCAACGGTACTCCATCCAGCTATGCCGGTAAAGACCAGTTTATTTCGATGCAGGGCGATACCGTAAACGTATCCCGTGGTCCGGCTGCACAAATGATTGCCATTAAGCACTTGGGCACTAACGGTGGCGGCTGGTTTGGAGCCAACTCTGCACATCCGCTCGAAAACCCCAGCTACTTCACCAACATGGTCGAAATCATCTCGCAGATGATTATTCCGATGGCGATGATTCTGGCTTTTGGCTACTTTGTTCGTCGCAAAAAACTGGGGTGGGTGATATTTACCATGATGACCGTAGGTATGCTGATGCTGATGATTCCTACCCTGTTCAGCGAAACAGGAGGTAATCCGGCCATTGCCAAAATGGGCGTGCAACAAGCTACCGGCGCTATGGAAGGTAAAGAAGTACGCATTGGCCCAATGGCCACCGGGTACTGGAGCACATTGACCACCATCGTATCAACCGGCTCGGTAAATGGTATGCACGACAGTACGATGCCGCTCACCGGCGCCTGGCAATTGTTAGGTATGATGATTAACGGCTTTTTTGGAGGCTGCGGTGTAGGTATACTCAATTACTTTATCTATCTCATTATAGCCGTGTTTATTTCGGGGCTAATGGTAGGCCGTACGCCTGAGTTTCTAGGCCACAAGGTTGAAGCCCGCGAGGTTAAAATTGCGGCACTCATCACCTTACTCAGCCCGTTCCTGATACTGGCAGGTACCGCCCTGGCAGCATTCATCTTCACCAACTTTGGCAATGCCGATTGGGCCGTTAAACCATCTAACTGGTTAAACAACCCCGGCTTCCACGGTTTCTCGGAGATGCTGTATGAGTTTACCTCGGCCAACGCCAATAACGGCTCCGGCTTTGAAGGCTTGGGCGACAACAATATTTTCTGGAACGTAGGCACCGGTGTAGTACTCATCTTAGGTCGTTTCTTACCAATTATTGGTCCGGTTGCTATAGCAGGTCTGTTAGCCCAAAAGAAATATGTACCTGAGTCGGCTGGTACACTGCGTACTGACACCTTTACTTTCGGTGTGATGACACTGGCGGTAATCCTGGTACTAAACGCCTTGTCATACTTTCCGGCACTGGCTTTAGGCCCTCTGGCCGAGTATTTCTCTATGGCTCACTAAAAGTTTTTTCCTCAATAAAGAACAAATGATACTTAACCGGCCCAACCGGGCCGGTTACTTACTCAACATAAAAATGAAAAATCAATCTGATAAATTATTTGAACCTGCTTTAGTGCAATCTGCACTTAAAGAGTCAATTATAAAACTTGACCCACGCATTATGATGCGTAACCCGGTAATGTTTACCGTAGAAGTGGGTACTGCTGTAATGTTATATGTAACCATATACAGCTTTACGCATAGTGGTCAGGGTTCATGGGTATACAACTTAATCATCTTCCTGATTTTATTGCTCACCGTACTGTTTGCAAACTTTGCAGAGGCTATTGCCGAAGCCAGAGGTAAGGCACAAGCCGACAGCCTACGCAAAACCCGCGAAGACACGCCGGCTAACCTGATTGATGCTAACGGCAACATCTCGGTAGTATCATCAAGCCAGCTAAAAAAAAACGATATGTTCGTGTGTCAGGCCGGGGATACCATTCCTACGGACGGCGAGATTATAGAAGGGCTGGCCACCATTGATGAATCAGCTATCACCGGCGAATCTGCACCGGTAATCAGAGAGGCCGGAGGTGACAAATCATCAGTAACCGGTGGTACTAAGGTGTTATCTGACAAAATTAAGGTACTGGTAACTACCCAGCCCGGCGAAAGCTTTTTAGATAAAATGATTGCCTTGGTTGAAGGTGCATCCCGCCAAAAAACACCTAACGAAATAGCTTTAACTATTTTGCTGGCGAGCTTTACCATCGTGTTCATTATTGTGTGTGTTACACTGAAACCGTTCGCCGATTATGCTAACACCCCTATTACCATCGCCGCTTTGATCTCACTATTTGTGTGTCTGATTCCTACAACTATTGGCGGCCTGCTGTCAGCCATCGGTATTGCCG
>CAJYSL010000010.1 GCA_913777515.1 uncultured Mucilaginibacter sp. | reverse complement strand
AGTTTAGAGACATATTCCCGAAACTGGCCGTTAAAAATGATATGCTGCTGATTCCGTTTTTGCTGGAAGGCGTAGGCGGCAACGCCAAGCTAAACCAGGCCGACGGCATACACCCCACCGCCGAAGGTGCCAAAATAGTGGCCGGCAATGTGTGGTCGATTTTGAAGGGGGTGTTGTAAATCCGGGTTAAACATAGATTTTATATAACCGCGCCATTGCGAGGCTACGAAGCAATCTCTTTAGGACAGGCTAGCCGACTTAAAAGCCGCCACGCTGACAAGCCGAAACGATGGCTCAGCTTAAAGACATTCCTTCGTATCCTCGCAACAATGCTGTGGGTAGAGCCGAGAGTCAAAACTCAAGCAATAAGAGCAAACAACCAAGACCGAAATCTCAGCCTAATAATTCAATCATCCGCTCATTGGTTTTCATTCGCTTATACGAAAAAAGCGCAAAGGCCCGCTGTTGCGCCCGGGCCAGCGAGGGCCTTGTGGGTGGACAGGTGATCGCAACAGCTAGGCGTTTTTGCTTCTTTTGAGGCTATGTCAAAAGAAGTAGCCACGCCGGCAATGAGGCGACGAAGTGAGTAAAAAAGCATAGGCTCCAATCCAAAACGCAAATCAATTCATTACACTAAACCCATCAATCGCCGCAGCTAAACGCTGGCTAAGCAAAAAGAGATTGCTTCGTATCCTCGCAGTGACGGGTTTAGTTTGGATATGTTATTTTTCGGAAGTGCAAAGACTCAACTTTTATTTCCTGATTGCCAAAAAGATTGCACTTGCATTAACAAAACAAACCCTTCGCACTTCTTAGCGCAAGCACCAAAGCCTTCCGAACCATTTCCAATTCTAAGCTAAAACTAATTTAACAAACCCGGTTATTAGTATCCCATTAACTATCATTGACCCGCGAAAGCGCAAGTAAGTTTTAGTTTTTTCCGTACCCTGTTTTTTTGCTATGTACCCCAATTATTGTAAACTGTTGATGATTGCTTTGCTAACCATAATGAGTTATCATGCATTCAGTCAGGACCTGCCTGACACTACTGGTCAGACCGACGAAAAATCATCTCTACAAATTGGTACTCAGTTTTTAAGTAATAACGTATTTATGGGTCGTACCGGCCGCAAAGCGGTGCCTATTATTAGTCCGGGTTTTAAGTATATGTTTGAATCGGGTTTATACTTTGCCGGTGACATGGATATTGTGCCGGGTCTTAAAAAAGACCGTATAAACGGCGGCAGCCTGACTGCCGGTTACGACTTCGACCTCAGCCGTAATCTGGAAGGCGGCATATCTTACAGCAAAATGTTTTACAACGCCAACAGTACGCTGGTTGGCGCCTCCATGACCAATATTTTTAACCTCAACCTCGATTATGATATCAATCACATCATTACCCCGAGCATCAGTGTGGATTACAGCATTAACCAGGAAGACGTAGCCAATGACATTTTCCTGAACGCCGGTGTCTCTCACGATTTTATCAGTACCAACGTGTTCGGTAACAAAGATGCATTAGTGATTTCGCCCACGGTGTCGGTTAACTGGGGTACGCAGAATTTCTACGAAGCCTATATCGAACGCAAGACGAACCAAACCGCAAGGCAATTAGCCCTCATGAATACTTTTGAAAGCCGGCTGAATAATTTCCAGTTGCTCGATTATGAGCTGTCGGTGCCGTTCGACTATAAAATCAAACATTTCATCGCGCATTTTATACCCACCTATGCCATCGTTCAAAATGGGTTCAAATCGGGCTCAGTGGCCAGGGCAGTGGGATTGTCCAATAATTCGTCGGTGTTGTATTTTGAGATGGGTATTGCGTTGAAGTTTTGATGGGGGATAAGGCAAGCCATTGAGGATTTTTATATTGAAATTTTAAAAAATATAATAATCTTTGATAACCCAATTAATTACACGTTGAAGCCTAAGATTCAAAAACGTAAGCGGCAAAGTTTTAAAACTTACTTTTATCTTTTAACCTGCGTTAGTGTTATCAGCGTTTTCGCCGGTAAGATGTTGTACCGGATAATTACCAATCGTTTGCTGGCATCTGACACGATAAAAGCTAAGGCGGAGATTATTGATGAGAAAAACTTTATTGGTAACAGTCCGGTATCTCATGAATTTGCCTATTCTTATCGTTATTCAGTCAACGGAAAAACATTTAAAGGAAATTCATTTAATCCAAAACTTAAGCCTGGTGACACAATCAATATTGCTTATGTCCAGTCCTATCCAAGTGTAAGCAAAGTGGTTGAATAATTAATTTTGTTTTTTTAGGAATCACGTTAAATTGATGAGACTATGTATTACATTTTTATTAATTGCCTGGATATTTGCAGGATGTAGAAATTCAGTTAAAGATGATTTGATAGATAGTGTAGACGATAAATGCAGAAGCAAATCCGAGTGCGTGATAAGCATGAAAAATGTCACCAAATTTCAATGGGACAAGCTGTATATGTTTGGAGCGTGGACTTATTCCGATTCAATTGCAAAGAAAATTAAGCTCCCTTATTTTGGCAGTGGTGTTCCGGACGATTATTTCCGATTGTTATTCGTTAAAGGTGATAAGGTTTGTTACGAAGAGGATATTTTACAGTCGGACTATTTTAATTCTACCATATTTTTATACGGCTTATCCGATAGTTTAGACAAAGCGAAGATAAATTACTTTTCACCCTCTACTGCTGTTTTCAATGTCAGCAAGTCTAAAAATGAAAGTGGTTGCGAGCGCTGTTTGTGCTACAGCTTTAAGCACCGTTGAGGGAGATAATGTTTCATGAGTAATTTATGAGACAAAAGTCTTATTCGGCTCAATCCATCATAGATCACTGCAGCTTGGTTGTCGTCCAACCTATGAAATAGTAATATTTTGGAAGCTCAGCTAATTATAAAAATCTACTTTAGCTTGTAAATGAAAAAAATAGGTTTAATATTTCTGTGCAGCACGTTTACTTGTTACCTCAAGTATGCCTACGGTCAAACTGGTTATGAAGACCAAATAATCAGGAAGAATCTAAAAAGGTTTTATGTTGAGCACAACAAAGCTTGGTCGTCAAAATTACCTTATCAGACGCTCATCAAAAAGCTGGACTCGCTGCAAATGATTTACTGTTCGGCAGCTTATCGGGTCCAACTAAAGAAGGAATTAAGACTGGGCGGCTTGGACCATGATTTAATAACACGTGATTTAGGAACTGATTTGAGCCATTTGAAAACTATTGAAGTAAAGAAAGACAGTAGTAAGCCTTTAGCGTATATAGTTTCATTCATCTCGCCCATGACTACTGCGGCAAACAAAGCTGTTGAGCAAAAAGTAGTGCTGCACATATACATGAAAAGAGAAAACGACCGTTAGAAAATTGCAACGGTGAGATGATTTACGTATTATAATAAATTATTAATTAGTCAATAAACCTTTTTTTTACTGTATGAAGCAGTTTTTTGTAACTTGCTGTGAGCGTGTTTGTAAAAACTATAATTCTTAACAGAAAAGCTCAATATTTACTCACATAAGCTACTGGCTATCAAAATTAATTTGCCTTCAGATTCTTTCGTTATAGTCTTTACGTGGTTGCCGGGTAAAAATTCCCATTCTTCATCTTCAGGATCAAATATATCGGTACCCGTCAATTTGTAACAACCATTACCAATGGATATAGCGCTAGCCGGACGCCACACCTCCGTGCCTTCATTAAGTAGTTTCACATAGACGATTGGGTTAGCTTTGTGTGTATTCATCGATTGCAATTTAGATTAAATGCTGATATACCTTTGAATGTTAAAAACGGCTTTTAACCCGAATCTATTCAAATCCAAGCTTTTTTAAATACTTCAACGCTTTCTTTTTAGAATAAATAGTTCTCAGGCCTTTTCTCCTTTGGGCGACGTATTCCTGGAGATATTGTTTAGCTAAATCATACTCCATCATAATGTAATAGGCATGCCCAATTAAATAGTTAGCATCACGCTTGAGCGATTGCATCCACTTGCTGTCGGCATCGGCAAATCCGTATAGGGTTAGGTCATCTTCCATCGATTGCAATCTTAGTAATAGTTTGATGCCTTTCCTCTCCTGCTGAGCCATAATTAACGCTCCGGCGTAATCCCACAAAACCAAAGGCGACTTAGGTTGGAGTTTATACGTGCGTTTGCCATAGTCAAAAGCCTGAGCATAATCCCTTAGTTCGTAATAGCAGGAGCTGAGCCGTGAATTAATCCAAAAAGATGGTCGGGATTCTTGTTGTGCGATAGATTGCAGCAAAGCGATGGCTTCGGTGTAATTTTCATGATGATAAGCGTCATAAAACTTTTCATGCAGGTCGTCTTCAATATTTTCCAACATAAAGTTAATTTATTAAAAACTGTAGTTGCAAGCCTACGTTTCGATACCAAATATTTCTTCTAATTGGCTGTCGTTGTTCGCGAGCTAATCATGAAAACTACCAAAGAGTTATTTTTGCCTTATTGAAGGGTGCAGCTATAATGCAAATCAATCCTTAATCACAATCATCCATTGGTCACTGCTCCGGTTGCCTTCTCTGCGCAGGGAAGCCGTGTATTTTTTGCCCGATACCAAAACAGGCTCGGTGCGGATGCTTCCTTTTTGTTTTATCTCTTCCGGGGTCTGGAGGGCATTAAAAAGCTTTTGGTAAATGGAGTATACATCAGCAAACGGGCCGCTGATCTGCACTTGCTTTACAACCTCACCATTGCCGCTTAGCGTACCTTTGCTGAGTTCTACGGTGACGAGTTTAGAGCCGTCAGCAGTCTTGAAATGTAGGGTTGCCGTACCAGTTTGGGTGCTTACGGGCTCGTTAACGAGGCAATAATCTCCACCCAAAATACCGCCCAACTGCTCGCTGATCACCCCAAAATCACCTTCTGACCAGGAAGAATTTACAAAGGGCATGGAAGTTTGCGCGCTACAAAGCGCAACGCTGAGCACTAACAATAAAGTGTAAAGGTATCGCATATCACAAATGTAAAATAATAGTTCTACATCAATACGGCCCGGTAACTTAAATGGCCGGTAAGTGTTAATTCACCGGCCATTTTGTCGTTATATGATCTGCTTACTTTTCTGAAATATAACCATCGTACGAAATAGCCGATCGGTTGGTGATAATAACACCCAGGTTAGCATAGCCTTCAGGCGATACCGTAAGCGTAAGCCTGCGGTTGTATTTAGCATCCTGCGGGGTAATTATAATAGTGGTCATGCCTTTTTTGTTCGTTTTGCTGGTATATCCAAACTTGGTCGATTTAAACATTACGCCGTTATCGTTAGGATCGCTGGTGTAGCCGGAATTAAACTGGCCCTGGCCGTAATAGGGCAGGTAAGCAATTACTGAATCCGGACGTATTTTTAAATCGTAATAATAATTTAAATAAATATGACCTGTACCATTGGGCGATAAATTGATCAAACGTCCGTTCAGGGTAGTCATGCCGCCACCCAGCGGATTGGCATATTGTGCCTGGAAAACAAAACGACGGCTTGCGAGCAGTTTTTTAACGTCTTTTTCTTTCATGGCCTTGCGCTCGGCACGGGTTACGCGTTTAGTGGTGTCTTGTGCATAGGTGCAGGCGGTGCCGGCTGCAACCAGGCAGGCCGTGAGCAACAGGTGTTTCAGTAATTTCATCAGGTATATGGTTTAAATGGTTGTTGCGACTAAAATAATAATATCTAATAATATTAAAAGTAAAGCAGACGGTATTTGTTTCGCAA
Organism: uncultured Mucilaginibacter sp.; assembly: GCA_913777515.1. Taxonomy (GTDB): domain Bacteria; phylum Bacteroidota; class Bacteroidia; order Sphingobacteriales; family Sphingobacteriaceae; genus Mucilaginibacter. Next base: position 3,090 of record CAJYSL010000010.1, on the reverse strand, counting down.
CTCCGGTATTTAGACCATAAAAAAAGCTGCCGGTTTAGCGGCAGCTTGATGCTTTTTATTATCGTTAATTGTACCAGCACGTAATTGTGCAGTAATCAATAATAGTGTGCTTTAAAACTAATTATATCAGGTTTACGCTACGGTTTACAAACTCGGTAAGTTCGCTGCCGGTTAATAAACCTTGCGAAAGCAGGGCCAAATCAAACGCTTGTTTAGCTAAATGCGCTTGCGTAGCCTCGTCGCCGCTTTCTAAAATGCGGCTCACCAGTTTGTGGTTGCTGTTTACTACCACTTTATAATTGTCGGGCAGGTTGCCGTAAAAGCCCATGCCGCCACCCATTTGGGCCATGTCTTTCATGCGGCGCATAAACTCGTCCATGGTTATGGTTACCGGCAACTCTTCAGGGCTTAAACTTTCCAGCTCCACCTTAAAGCCTGGTTTGGTAATGGCTTTTTCAAAAATACCTTTTACCTGCGTTTCCTGGTCGGCGGTTAACACGGTAGCCGGGGCGTCGTCTTTCTTAATCAGTTTGTCGGCAACGTCGGCGTCCACACGCTTCAGCGAAGTTTTTTCCAACTTTTGCTCTAACTGACCAACAAAGTGGTTGTCGATAGGCGAGTTCATCACCAATACATCATAACCTTTTTTAGTGGCCGATTGTATAAACGAGTCTTGTTTAGACGGCTCGTTAGTGTACAGGTATATCAGTTGCCCGTCTTTATCAGTTTGTACCGGTGCTACTTTCTCTTTATACTCGTTCAGCGTAAAGTTTTCTTTGTTGGTGTTGGTCAACAATACAAAGTCTTTCGCTTTCTCCTGAAACTTGTCATCGCTGATGTAGCCATATTTTACAAACAGGCCAATGTCGTTCCATTTTTCTTCGTAAGCTTTGCGGTCGGCTTTGAATAATTCGCTCAGTTTATCAGCCACCTTTTTGGTGATGTAGGTGTTGATTTTTTTAACGTTGCTGTCGGCCTGTAAGAAGCTACGCGATACGTTCAGCGGAATGTCCGGTGAGTCAATTACACCATGCAGCAACATCAAAAATTCAGGAACGATGTCTTTTACCTCGTCAGTAATAAATACCTGGCGCGAGAATAATTTGATTTTATTACGCTGAAAATCGAAGTCGTTTTTCACCTTAGGGAAGTACAATACCCCGGTCAGGTTAAACGGATAATCCACATTCAGGTGAATCCAGAACAGCGGGTCTTCCGAAAACGGATAAAGCTCTTTGTAAAAAGCCAGGTAATCTTCGTCCTTCAGTTCAGACGGAGCCTTGGTCCAGATAGGGTTGGTTTCGTTGATGATGTTATCAGTCTCAACGCTGGTATATTTCGGTTTGCCTTCTTCGTCTTCGCCGTCAGGTTCCTGCTCGGTTTTGGTACCAAATTTAATAGGCACCGGTAAAAACTTAGCGTATTTGTCTAAAATTTCCTGCAGCTTAAACTTGCTGACAAATTCTTCCGATTCTTTATTAACGTGCAGAATAACGTCGGTGCCGCGGGTAGTGCGATTGCCTTCGGTAATCTCGAACTCGGTGCTGCCATCGCAAATCCAGCGGGCAGGCTCAGCGCCGTCCTGGTACGACAGGGTCTGGATTTCCACTTTATCAGCCACCATAAAGGCCGAGTAAAAACCTAAACCAAAGCGGCCAATGATTTCGTTTGCATCCTTGGCCTCTTTAAATTTCTCCATAAACTCGGTAGCGCCCGAGAAAGCAATCTGGTTGATGTATTTTTTAATCTCATCAGCGGTCATACCCAAACCGTTATCCGAGATGGTGATGGTTTTGGCAGCCTCGTCAAACGAAACCTCTACCTGCAACTTACCCAGCTCGCCGTTGTACTGACCTAACGACGACAAGCGTTTAATTTTTTGAGTAGCATCTACGGCGTTCGAAACCAGCTCGCGTAAAAATATCTCGTTATCAGAGTAAAGGAATTTCTTAATAATTGGAAAAATGTTTTCGGTGTGAATCGAAATCGTGCCTTTTTCTTGCATATGCTTATTTTTTAGATGTGATAATCTGTTTAACTTCCCCTTTATATCAATGGGTATACCAATGGACGGGAGGTTGTCAAATTGTCAGGTACCCCCCGCCCCCCTAAAGGGGGAGAAACCCCTCCCTAACCCTCCCCGAAGGGGAGGGAATAATTCTTATTCGCTGCCGCAAGCCTCCTGGCTTGTGGCCCGCTGATAGGTTATCCGGCGTTATGACCCAGCTGAAATTTTTGTTTGAATCAGGATTTCCAGAATTATAGGATTTACAGAATGAATGGATGATTCCTGAACCGGAATTTTTATTAGAATTTGATGAATTTACAGAATTGATTATCACTTATAAAGTTAAAGTCCTCCCTCCCGGGGAGGATACAGGTGGGGCTGTTCGCTGCCGCAAGCCTCAAGGCTTGTAGTTAACGAGGCAGCTTAAACGTCGGACATACCTGTCAGCGGGCCACAAGCCAAGAGGCTTGCGGCAGCGGTGAGTCTGAACCGGAATTTGCCGAATTTTAAGAATTTACAGGATTGAATATCACGCCGCCAATCAAAAAACCTCCTCCTCCCGAGTAGGAATTCGATGAAGAGACACTTCTGCTCCTCCTTTAGGGGGCCGGGGGGCTTGAGCTCTGGCATCCTGTCATCCTCCCCAGCTTCGGGCGAAAGACGGGCAGCACATGGTGGCCTGTGCGTAAATGCAGAGGCATTTTTAGATTTTGCAGAAGCGATGGCCGTAGCGGCGAAGCAGGGCAAAATATAAGGAGCCTGTGGTGCAGCCCGGATTTGCAGGGCAAAGGCCTGTGCAGCAAAGAAGCAAGCGGGAGGTGACTTGAATTTTGCTTCTTTGTTTCAAGACAAAGAAGTAGCCGCGCCGGTAATGAGGCAAAAATGTAAATTCATACTTACAGCTGGATGTCCAAACCGCAGAATCCCCTTCAAAACTTATACGGCGTCGAACATTTCCTAAAGAGATTGCTTCGTATCCTCGCAATGAACTGTGTTTAAAAGCAAGGGATATTGGAATAATTTTCATGGTATTTTGTTTTTTGTGTTGCGATAGCGAAAGCTTGTTTGAGTAGTTTGTTGGC
>CAJYSL010000009.1 GCA_913777515.1 uncultured Mucilaginibacter sp. | reverse complement strand
AAAAAAAATACCATACCCACGGCAAACCGTAAGTAGTGTTTGGGGTAAGACAGGGTAGCCGTTTGTTCACTCATCGCAGCAGGTATTTGTAACAAACAATACTTGTAATGTATCGCTTGTTTTATTACTGCTGCAAATTTACCGTCTTTTAGTTAGCAAAAAGTAAAACTATTGTAGTTTTGGTTATGGAATTTTAATTTCTATGCTTTGATAGGTATGTGCACTGAAATATCCGAGCGCGCCGTTGTCTATGTTAGATGGCGGATTTCCCGGCGTAGTGCCGCCACCCGGCCCGCCGCGGCTTTGCTGCCTGAAGGTAAAGAAATAAGTAAACACCGGCTTGTCGATGCACTGTATTTCTACCCGAGCCACATCGCCGCTTACCAGTTTGTCGGTTTCAAAGTCATCATCATCAAAATAAAGGTCCTGTTTTATGCGGTTACCGTCGGTAAGGCGGTCGTCAATCACATAAATACGGTTCACCTGCCTACCGTTGATGTATTGAATAAACCGATACTGGTTGGCCACGTTTCTGGGGTCGGTAAAATTTACTGATACGATGGTGCGCGAGTTACTGCCGAACGTAATTTTAGTCAAAGTCAAAGAGTCTGTCCGTACCGGCGTAGGCATCACCGAAGTAGCGGTATAAGTTTGCCCATCTACCGTAACCCGCATGGTATAAGTACGGCCCGATACGCCACGTAACGGACCAAAACTGTACAGGCCCGAGCCTGCCGCCGTTTCGGTAAACCGGTAGGTGTTGCCTGCATTGTCACTCACCTGTACGGTTGCGCCCGATACGGCAGGGTAAACATTGGTGGCCGTGTAGGGTACCGAACGACTTATTTTAATAAACTGCGTTTCGCGGATATTGGTGATGTTACCCTCAATCACTAATTGGGTGGGCGAGGTGTTTACATCGATATCAATAACCTTTTGGCAAGATGTTAACAGGCCTGAAAAGGTGATGGCTAAGCAAAAAAAGTAAACCAGTTTTTTCATCGGGTTAAAACTTAAAGTTCCAGGTTACAGATGGGATGATGCCAAATAGCGAAGTTTGAACAGCTTCTGTCCGGGTAGGGTCCGTCGGCACATTGCGGAAGTCTACCGAGTAAGGGTTTTTGCGGTTAAGCGCGTTATATAACCCGAACGACCAGCTCGAGTGGAAACGTTTACCAGTGTCTTTACCTTCCAGCGTGGCACTTAAATCCAAGCGGCTGGTGTAGGGTAGTCGGTTGGCATTGCGCTCTGTATAGTAATACGTAGTAATGCCGCCCAAATTGTATTTACCTGCCGGGTAGGTAACGGCATTACCGGTGCTGTAAATGTAGTTGGCCGATAGTGTCCAGCGTTTACTCAGTTTATAAATACCCACCAGGGCCACGTCGTGCGTGCGGTCTTGCCGGGCCGGGAAGTAGTTGCCATTATTCAGTTCAGTAAACTTGCGTTCAGTGCGCGACAGGGTGTAGCTTAACCAGCCGTTTAATCGGCCCACGCGCTTTTTGGCAAACAGCTCAAGACCGTAAGCCCTGCCGGTGCCAAACAGCAATTGCGATTCTACGTTGGCGTTGGCAATCAGTCGTGCGGCATTTTTGTACTCAATCTGGTTTTGCATCCACTTGTAGTACACCTCGCCCGAAAACTCAAACGTGTTGTCTTTTATGTTTTTAAAATAACCTAAGGCTACCTGGTCGGCAATTTCGGGGCGGATGTTATTACTGCTCATCACATACTGGTCGGTGGGCGAACTTGAGCCGGTGTTTGACAGGATGTGGATGTTCTGCGTATTGCGGTTGTAAGAGGCCTTCACCGAGTTTTCGTCATTAAACAGGTAACTGGCCGAAAAGCGTGGCTCCAGGTTAAAATAGTTTTTGGCAATGCGGCCACTGCCGTAGGTAGTTGATGATGTAATATCTCCGGCAGTGTTATAAGTGCTAAACGTGCCTGGGCCTAACAGCGCAAACCAACTGGCCCGCAACCCGTACAATAAAGTGAGGCGCTGATTAACGATATATTCGTCGGACAGGTAAGCAGAGGTTTCCAATCCGTAACGGTTTTCAATCGACAAACTATTAAAACTTGACGTACCGCTGGTGCTGATGTCAGAAGGTGCTATCCGATGATGCGTCCCCTGCACGCCAAAGCGCAACGTGTGCTGATTACTAAAATATTGAAAATCTTGCTTAAGATTAAAATCGCGGATGAGCGAGGTCACTTTGAAATTATTGACATCATCTAATAATTCAATATTGTAGCTGTATTTGTTATAGATGAGTGATGTGTTTGAAAACAATCGGCTGTTAAAAACATGGTTCCAGCGCAGGGTTCCGGTGGTATTGCCCCAGTGATTGGCAAAAAGGTCTTTGATGCCAATGTTGTCCTGCCCAAAATACCCCGACAGGTAAACGGTGTTTTTATCGTTAAACTTATAATTAAACTTGGCGTTTAAATCGTAAAAGTTCAGGGTATTGCCTTTGATTGCCGTATCAGGCGATGCCTTGAGCAAAAAATCGATATAGGTACGGCGGGCGCTAATCATGAACGAGCTTTTGTCTTTAATCAGCGGTCCTTCCACCTTTAACCTCGATGCAATAAGGCCCAGGCCGCCTTGCATAGCAAAGTTTTTATTGTTACCGTCATCCATCTTTACATCCAATACGGATGATAATCGGCCGCCATATTGCGCGGGCATACCGCCTTTATACAAGTCGGCGTTTTTAATGGCATCAGCGTTAAAGGTAGAAAAGAAACCCAGCAAGTGCGATGAGTTGTAAACGGTGGCTTCGTCCAGCAAAATGAGGTTTTGGTCGGATGCACCGCCGCGCACAAAAAATCCGGTATTGCCTTCACCGCCCGATTTTACACCTGGCAACAATTGAATAGTTTTAAGCACATCCTTTTCGCCAAACAAAACGGGGATGTTATCCAGCAGTTTCATATCAATTTGCTCAACGCCCATTTGCGGACTGCGTACATTTTCGTTTTTACGGTCGCCGGCCCTTACTACCACTTCCTGCAACTCCGAGCCTGCCTTCAACTCAATGTTGAGTACGGTATTTTTGTTGAGGGTAACACTTTTTACGATGGGTTGGTAACTAATGTAGCTGATAGTAACATTATAAGTACCTTCGGCGCCGGTGAGGGAGTAAAAGCCATACGCGTTGGTAGCAGTGCCTACCCGGCCGTTGGCAGACTGCATAATTACCGAGGCGCCAATCAGTGTTTCGCCGGTGGCAGCATCCCGGATGGTGCCGCTGAGGGTGAATTTTTTTTGTGCAACGGCAGAAAGCGAACAGAGTAAAACGGCAAGGCAACAAAATAATTTACCCAAAGTATATTGCATGTATAGAGTTAAATGTGCCGGCAAAAGTAACGATTTAGTGTAAACAGCAAGGCCAACTAACTGGTGTTTAAACATTTTAACCCAAAACTTTATTGTGTTATAGTCACTGCAAATCAAATTCTAATTAAACGTTAATGAGAACCGTCAAAAAAATACACCAGGCAGCCTATTCGCCCATTGCCGATTTGGTTACTTACCGGGCTATCCCAACAGCTTCGGTACAGTACGTCGACCCGTTTTTATTTCTTAATCATCATGGGCCGCAGGTTTACAAGCCTAATAACTACGGATTGCCGTTTGGCCCGCACCCGCACCGTGGCATGGAAACTGTTACTTTTATACTGGAAGGCGATATTGCCCACAAAGACAGCAGCGGGCACGAAAGCGTGATACAAGCCGGAGGTGTACAGTGGATGCGCGCCGGTAAAGGTTTAATACATGCCGAAGTATCGTCTGATGAGTTTAAGAAACAAGGCGGCCCCTTAGAAATATTGCAGCTATGGGTTAACCTGCCTGCTCGCCTCAAAATGTCTGAACCATTTTATATTGGTAAGCAGCGGGATGAGATACCTACTTTGGAACTGGACAACGGCCATGTGGAAGTTAGCTTGGTTTCGGGCGAGTGGAAGGACACGAAAGGCGCGTTCGAATCTGACGGCATTTTTTTAAGTGTTATTAAATTCAAAGCTGGCGCTCAACTGCAGCTGCCGATACCTCAAGAGCATAACGTATTCTTTTATGTGATTATAGGAGAACTTTTGGTTAACGATACAAAGGTCAAGGCCTTGCAATTAGCCGAATTTAACCACGATGGTGACGAATTAAATATTAATGCGCAAACAGATGCTGTTTTGTTACTTGGTCATGCCATGCCGCTAAACGAGCCTGTAGTATCGCAAGGGCCTTTTGTCATGAATACGCAGCAAGAGATTGCCCAAGCATATCAGGACTACAACGAAGGTAAGTTTGGAGGTTGGGACGAGTAGCGATTGCCAGTACTCGAATTTCAACGTAATCGTATCACAACACCGAATTTGTCCATTTTAAATAAACTTTTGTACCCATGCAGGGTTGTATACCTTTGACAATCCTGCACTTACTAATTTTATGACAGCATCAAAATATCTGCCGGCAGCGCCCCTCAACAAAAAAACTGTAGTAATAACCGGAGCCACTAGTGGTATTGGCCGGGCTACCGCTTTAGAGTTTGCACGTTATGGTGCTAAAGTGGTGTTGGCTGCCCGCCAAAAAGAGGCCCTGGACGAAATGGTTGACCTTTGCGACCGTCTGGGCGGTAAGGCTATTGCCGTGGTAACCGATGTTGCCGACGCCGAGTCGGTGGCACGCTTGGCCAAGGACGCTTGTATTTTTGGTGGTAGTTTAGATGTTTGGGTTAACGTAGCAGGCTTGGGTGCCTTGGGTGAGTTTACCACCATTCCTATCGAGGTCCATAACCAAATTATTAAAACCAATTTGTTAGGCTACATCAACGGTGCACACGCTGCCGTTACCCATTTTAAAAAGCAAAAGCGCGGGGTGCTAATAAACCTGAACTCGGTAGGAGGGTATGTGGCTTTCCCATACTCGGTTTCATACACGGCCAGTAAGTTTGGATTGCGTGGTTACTCTGAGGCATTACGGGCCGAATTGCACGATTGTCCGGGTATACATATTTGTGATGTTTTTCCGGGTTTTGTAGATACACCCGGGCCAAGCCATGCCGCTAACTATACCGGCAAGGTATTAAAGCCGGCTCCCCCAGTAGTGCCTACTTACAAAGTGGCGCACACGGTAGTAATGCTGGCGCAAAATCCTAAAAACTCGGTAATGTTGGGCAGCTCGGCTTACGTGGCCAGGTTTAGCCAGTGGTTATCGCCAACGCTTACCCGTTTAGCATCCACCAAGTTTATTAAAATGTACCTCAAAAATGCCGAACCTGCGCCGGTTACCAACGGTAGCATCTTTGAGCCTACTCGTCAGGACAACAAAATATCCGGTGGTTATACGTCAAAAAAAGTGAGCAACAAAAAGGTGGTTCGTGCGGCCGGTATTGCCGGTGTAGTAGCTGGTGCCTTGTATCTGCTTAAAAAGATTAGTTAGTTGAGTTGTAAGGCAATAAGTTTTAATTCGTGCTCTGTAATTTTTTCAGGTTCGTTAAACTGCCTCATAATCAATTCCTGGCTGAGCGTAACAGGTCCGTGAGCAGTTTTTACAATCACGTTTTCGTTGTTTAAATAATGGTCTTTGTAGTTGCCGATAGTGGGATTGAAAGAAGATAAGCGGATGAGTAATTCGACGATGGCGTACGTGGGAAGGTCATTTTTTGACATGCGGCAAAGGTAGCTTAACCTTGTAGTGATATATAATTAACAATTTGTTAACGAATAAACTTTGTCTTAACATTCAATTTATAGTGTAGATTTGTGCCGGTAAATTGAGCTATTGTTATTACCCTAATGCTGCTAAAAATCCATGAATAGTTTTTTGTCCAAACTAATGCCGAGTAACGACCACGTATTTTATGGTTTGTTTAACAAGGCTGCGAGTAACAGTGTTGCCATGGCTAAGTTGTTAAACACGGCTATCGACGGCGAGTGGTTACCCGAGCAAAAAACAGAATTTGCCCAAATTGGCAGGTTGAAAGCACAATCGGCCGATTTAAAACGCCAGGTGTATGCCGTTTCAGGCAAAGCGTTGATTTCTCCTTTCGAGCGTAATGATATGTACGCACTGGTGTCGGCCATCAATGGTTTTTCGGATTATATAGACTCATCCGCCCGTCGTATCAATCTGTACTCTATCGACTCTATCACAATGCCGATACGCCAGCTTTGTAAAATTGTATTGAGCTGCGCTACCGAGTTAGAAACCTGCGTAATGGCGTTAAAAGACCTCCATAACGGTCAGGTTATTGTTGACAGCTGCAACCGCATCAAGCAACTGGAACACGAAGCAGACATGGTATACGACAAAGCTTTTGCTATACTCAATAACGAAGAAAAAGATACCTTCCGTCTGATTAAATACGGTGAAATATTAGGGTCGTTAGAGCGTACCACCGATAAATGCGAACAGGTGGCTTACGTGGTAGAGAGCATCCTGGTAAAAAATAGCTAATCGCTTAAAGCTTCCCGTATTTACGATAGTAGGCCATGGTTAAATAAATCATGCGGTTATAAGTCAATAGGCCCTGCGGCTGGTTGTTCGCTTTTAAAAAATTGTCGTAAAAAAGTCCGGTTACGACACTTATCTGGTTTTCGTAATGCTCCCAGTATAAACGGTCTGCTTTCAGGTCGTTTTTAACGGGTTGTGATATTTGTTTTTTTAGCAGATTAAACGTTGTTGTGTCGCGCCTGCGTACTTGCCGCATAAATTCCTGCATGGCCAAATAGTAGGCAGAGTAACGCGTTAATTCGTCTGCAGATTGTTTGGCTGCCAAAAATCCAATAAAGTTAGCCTCGTCTTCGCGTGCAAATCCCATTTGGTGTGCCATTTCGTGGCAGGCCGTTACCGGGGTGTTAATTAGGGGCATCTGGTAATTTACATGCGCCTCACCCGTGAACGGATTAAAATAGCCGGAAGTAGCCATATAATTGAGTAAAGGCGTAAATAATGACGACTTTGCCGTTGGGTGGTAAGTTTTTAATGGCGCAAACTGATATGTTAAATTCTTAACCGCGTCTGACGCCAAGGCAAAATAATCTGGCTTGGCTTTACCGGTGAGTACTGATTGCTTATACACGCATTGAGCAGTGTTGGTGCTGTCAATCAGCAAACGCGTTACTTGGGTCAGTTCATTTAACTCATATTCTTGCTGAGGCAGGTTTAGCAATACTCCAGCTGGTGGCCTGAAATAGTTTAGTCCCCAAAGCAGATAAAAGGCGAAGGCAAAAATTTGAAAGCCGATGATAAGCCGTATTACACTTACCGGGATAAGATAAAACGCCTTATCAACCAACTGGCGAATAAATTTGAAAACGGAATAAATCAGATAAACAATGAGTGCCAGATAAAACAGGTCGCCCAAACTTAAGGAGAGCCAGCCAAGCAAAAAGTTGCGGGTGGCGCTGACGGCCGGGTATATGCCTTCGGCGTAGTAAGCTTCTATCCATTGTGGATAGTTGCCTAACCAAAAAATCAAAAACAGCACCAGCGTAAGCGTTATAAGGGCAATTCCATAGGCTTTGCGGTTGTAGGTTGCTGTTTCTAAGTCTCGGCGCATGCGGCAAAATAAGCGAGGTTAAGTTAATAATCAAATTGCCGTAACCCTGAAGTGTTAAATAAATTGGCGTGAACTATCTTTTAGCAGCTGTTTGTTGTTGAATTTTTACCGATTGATTAAAACACTGTTATGATTGTTAATAAAAACAAATTTTTAATAACGGTTTTATGTTAAAATGCGCATTTTTGTCGTTATAGACCGGATGTTAAAATTTACGTGGAAGCGGAACTTTTTGTGGGCAGTACTTATTTTAGTGCTGGAGATTGCTGCGTACGCTCAAAACAAACGTGACGACCGTAAATATGTTGCCGGGCATTTGCAAAGCAGCTTAAATAACGAAACGTCAGGCATCGCTGCCTCATCCATTCATCCAGACATTTACTATATCCATAACGACAGCGGCGACACCAGCCGTTTCTTTGCCATTAATGCCGAAGGTGCCTTAAAAGGAATTTTTTATTACCCGCCTGCCGATAAATCTTACCTGGGTGCTAAAGACTGCGAAGATATAGCTGTTGGGCCTGGTCCGGTAGAAAAGAAGAGTTACGTGTATGTGGCCGACATTGGCGACAATGCCGAGCTCAATAAATTCGTGACCATCTATCGTATACCCGAACCCGGCATACCTGCTAAAGCAGAAGCTAATACCAACGTAAAAAGCGATGCTTTATTTGTAAAATATCCCGACGGTGCTAAGGATGCCGAAACGCTGATGATTGACCCGATTGAGAAACTGATTTACATTGTTTCTAAAAGGCACAAAGACGTGGGTGTTTATACCGCCCCGCTTAATTTCAAAGCCAACGACACGGTGATGCTAACCAAACGTTGCATGCTGCATTTTAGAGGGTTGCAACCTTTTAAGTGGATTGTAAGCGGTGATATATCTAAAGATGGCAGTCAGGTAATACTGAAAAGTTACAGCCGGGTATATTACTGGAAACGCGAAGGTAACGAGTCTATTTGGCAAACCCTACAGCGTAAACCAAATCAACCCGCTTACGAGCAGGAGCGTTTAGGCGAAGCCATCGGCTTTTCAGCAAACGGCAAAAGCTTTTATACTGTTAGCGAGGGTAAAAACCAGCCCATTTACCATTACCCGGTCCCGAAGCAGTAAACCTCGCTTCTGTCATCAAGCCGTAATACCTTCATGGGCAACAGTTCGGTTGGTGCTTTTGCCTGCTATCTTTGTAATTCAAGAAACTAAATCTGATGAAAGTACAAATATGGTCGGACGTACAATGTCCGTTTTGTTATATAGGCAAACGCAGGTTTGAGGAGGCTTTAGCCAACTTTGAGCATAGCAGCGAAGTTGAAATTGAATGGAAAAGCTTTTTGCTCAATCCTACACTAAAAACTAACCCGGACATCAGCGTTTACCAATCGCTGGCAGATAGTAAAGGCTGGCAACTGGATTACGCCAAACAGGTGACCGGTCAGGTAACCGAAATGGCCGAACAGGTGGGTTTAGCCTTTAGCTTTGACCAAGCGGTTGTAGCCAATAGTTTTAATGCACATCGTTTAAGTCATCTGGCCAAAAAATATAACAAAGGCGATGCTTTAGAAGAGTTGTTATTTAAAGCTTATTTTACCGAGGGCAAAAATATTGACGATGCCGAGGTATTGACGGAAATCGGTGTATCGGTTGGGTTGGATGAAGCGGAGGTAAAGCAAACGCTCACTACCAATGCTTATACGGATGATGTTTACCGCGACGTTTACGAAGCTCAAACCCTGAACGTTAGAGGCGTTCCGTTTTTTGTGATGGATAATCGCTACGCGGTATCAGGCGCACAAGCAACCGAAGTGTTTTTGAATACCTTGCAAACGGCTTATGCCGAATGGCAGGAGCAGCCTGTCGAACTAAATGTGACCGACGGCCCAAGCTGCGAGCCCGGTGGTGATTGCTAAGTGGTCGAATGATGTATCAAAACAAAACGCCCGTACGATTATCGCACGGGCATTTTTATTTATAAGTAGAAAGCTTGCGTTAAGCAGCAGTCACTTCCTGCATATCTTTTGATTTAGGAGCTGAGATTTTACCACCGCGGTTAGAACGTGCCGTGCGTGAAAATACCGACAACTCGCGGTTGAATAAAAACTCAAATAACAAACGGGTATACGAAGTGTGGTAACCCAGGCTATCATAATGAGTACCTGCGATGGCTTTTACCTTTGGCAGATTGTTCCATGGGATAGAAGGGAAATCATGGTGCTCGTTATGGTAACCTACGTTAAGGTTAGGGAAATTTAACCGACCATAATAACTTTTAGTTTCCTGTTCGCCATGGGTTAAGAAATGTTCCTGTACCCAGCGTGCACCCAGCGGGTGTAAACCCACCGAGAAGAAGAAGCTTATTGCTAAGTAAATTACCGCTTTAGGACCTAAGAAAATCCATACCGCCGCAGTAAAAGCAAGTTGTACAATCCAGTTCACTGCAGTCCAGCCGTCTAACAAATTAATTTCTTTTAAACGGAAAGGGCGCAGAGCCTGAAATATAGGGTAGAATAATAACCAAACCGCTTTACCAAAAGTATAGTTATTTATTAAACGGGCTTCCCATCTAAAAGGCATATCGGCATCCAGCGCCTCTACACCCTGGTAAGAGTGATGTTTTAAGTGATATTTTTGAAAAGATACCGCGCTTGGCAACAGCGTTGGCAAATTGGCAAAAATGCCGGCCCAGGTGTTGGCTGTCTTGTTTTTAAAAATCAGGTTGTGGGCACACTCGTGGATGCAAACAAAAAGGGTATGGCAGGCAAAGGCTCCAATACCATAAGCTGCCAGCGCAATCCAGTACCAGGCAGCGTCGCGCAACAGGTAAGCCGCCGCTAATTGTATTCCTACACATAGGGTAATTACCAGAAAAGTGTAAGGGTTACGGCCTATAAGCTGGCGCAATTCAGGATGCTCTTTAATAATTGTTTTAGTGCGTTGCTTATGTGGTTCCGCTTCGTCCGACCATCTGAAACTCTTTTTCTTCATGCGTGGAATTATAAGTTTATTAGTATGTTTAGTAACCTAAAGGTAAAAACTTTCGCCGATATTTAATTCAAATAAATTGTAAAGGTGCTACAACACAGCGAAGCCCCGTGATTACCTTTAACGGCAACCCACGGGGCTTCATTGTTAATATCGGTAAATAAATAGCGACGCTTAATTACTTAGTGTCGACGATGTATTGTAAGCAGGCATGTCTTCTCTTTGTTGTATCCACTCGTAAACGGCAGCTATAACCTCTTCGTAACCCGGTTCGCCGCAAATAAAATGGCTTTTGCCGCTAAACTGACGGTAGTCAACCGAGCTGATTTCGTCGGTATAAGCTTTCGCATTTTTCTCACAAAGCTCATAAGGAATAATCTTATCTTCCTCGCCGGCAACAAACAGCAATGGTACATGTGGCAAATCAAGGTCCACTTTGCCATCATCGCCCAGGCAATTGCGTAATACGTTACGGCTGTCGTGGGTAGCTGTTCTTTCGTACGGCTCTTTCACAGCTTCCAGGCTCATCGTATTAGCAAATGCGCCCTGAAAACTTTCCAGGTCCATTTCAAATATATCGTCGCCTTTTAACGGGTTCATAATCAATGCGCTGTTTTTGGCAAAATCCAAGTCAAACGAAATCATGCCGTTTGGCGCTACCGAACTAATGGGAACGCCCAATTTGGCCAAACCTTCGTTCACTAATACTTGCGTAATTAGACCGCCTACGGAGTGACCGATGATGATTGGTTTTTCAGTCTGGCTGGCAACCAGGTTTCTGAATTTGTCAATCACCGTAGATAGCTTTAATTCGCCTAAACCTGCCGGCGGATTGGCACGCAGTTGTGATGGTTCGCCTTCGTGCAGCGGCCACGATTCGGCTATACAGTTATAACCTTTATCGCTGAAAAATTTTACCCAGGCGTCCCAGCTTTTTGCGTTTTGAAACATGCCGTGGATGAAAATGATGGTGCTTTTCATAAGAGGTGTTTTAGTATCTAAATGTTTAGTATACTACAACCCTCTGTTGTTATTGTTAGGCAAATCTTTAAACGTGCAGGTTGTAACTTATGGTAAAATAAGTTAACAAATAAGACATGTGCTTAACTTGAAGCCTAAACCTGGTAAAACTCTTTAAACCAAGCTACAAAGCGGTTGATGCCGCTTTGAATATCTGTTTGCGGATGATATTGAAACTGTTGCTCCAGGTCGCTCATGTCAGCATCGGTCAGCAGCACGTCGCCGGCCTGCATCGGAAGCATATTGAGGATGGCTTTTTTACCGATGGCATTTTCCAGGGCGCCAATAAAATCCATCAGTTTAACCGGGTTTGAGTTACCTATATTATACAGGCGGTAGGGCGCACTTGAGGTTGCCGGGTCGGGGTTTTTACTGTCCCATTCAGGGTCGGCCTGGGCAGGTTTATCCAGTACTCTGATGATACCTTCTACAATGTCGTCCACATAAGTAAAGTCGCGCTGCATATCGCCGTTGTTAAAAACGTCGATAGGCTTTTCTTTGATGATGGCATCCGCAAATTTAAAATAGGCCATATCCGGGCGTCCCCAGGGGCCATAAACCGTAAAAAAGCGCAGACCCGTAGTGGGTATCTGGTACAGGTGACTGTAACTATGCGCCATCATCTCATTACTTTTTTTGCTGGCCGCATATAAGCTTACCGGGTGGGCTGCGCCATCATGCACCGAAAACGGCGTGTTGCTGTTTAAACCGTAAACGCTTGAACTACTGGCATAAACCAAATGTTTTACCTGTATGTTGCGGCAACCTTCGAGAATATTCAAAAAGCCCGACAGGTTACTCAGCGCATAATCGTACGGGTTAGTAATGGAATACCTAACACCTGCCTGGGCCGCCAGGTGGCAAACCACATCAAAACGATAGGTATTAAAAATATACTCCATCAATGCCCGGTCGGATATATCGAGTTTGATGAAACAATAATTCGGATAAATTTTGCTGTATACCGGTTGGTTATCTTTTAAGGTGGTGGTATCAATGCCTGAGGCTTCTAAACGGCCATATTTCAGGCTGGTATCGTAGTAGGTGTTAATATTGTCAACGCCCACAATGTCGTAACCCAAAGCGGCCAGCCTTTGTGCTACATAAAAACCAATAAAACCAGCAGTGCCGGTAACCAAAATTTTCATACCCAAAACAAACAACCCTAACGGCTGCAAGGCCGCAAAGGTAAATTAAATTTAGTCAAATAACAGTCCTGCCTTTTGAGCTTAGCACTGCAATGTAATACAGATGTTATAAACGCATCCGCCGTTAAAAACATATATTAGGCTGATACAATTTGTTTGCAATGGGTTTACAAAAATTATGCATGGTGGCCCTGCTTTCGGGCATGGTACTGCAGGGGTTTAGCCAGGTAAAGCCTACCGGTTTGCCACCGG
Source organism: uncultured Mucilaginibacter sp. (assembly GCA_913777515.1). Classification (GTDB taxonomy): domain Bacteria; phylum Bacteroidota; class Bacteroidia; order Sphingobacteriales; family Sphingobacteriaceae; genus Mucilaginibacter. Next base: position 5,486 of record CAJYSL010000009.1, on the reverse strand, counting down.
CACTAAGCGCTATTAAAGAAGCTGACTTAAAGCGGGACATTTTTGAACTGGCCGGCGATGCTTTTCGCGGCAGGCGGGCAGGCACCGAAGACGAAATGAGGGCAGCAGCCTGGGTAGCGCAAAAAGCACAGGAGGCCGGACTAAAACCGGCAGGTGACGATGGCACTTATTTTCAGTTTTTTAACATGCGCCGCACCCGAACCGCCGACCGCAGCATGATGCAAATAGGTGGCCAGCGTTTGGTGTTGGATAAAGACTTTTGGGTAACCCAACCCGTGGATGCGCACATAGAGGGCGCTGTAACTTGGCTTAGCTCCATGGCCGACACGGCTGTGAACCTGCAAGGCAAAGTAGTGGCATTAAAGATAGAAGCTCCCAAACCGCTACCGGCCAACGGCATGAGCTTGTGGGAGTACCGGTATACCGCTTCGGCCGTTCGCCAGCAGGCTATGGCGCTGAGGCGCAAGGGCGTATCAGCCATCATCTTTGTGGCAAATGATATCACAGAGAAAGGAATCGCTTTTATTGGTCACAATTACGAGGACGGTTCGTACCAGAATGTGGGCTTACCTGCCACCACGGCCAGAACAAATGCTGGCGCAGCAAGGACGGCGTTACCGGTTATTTTGGTACGCTCAGCATTGGAAAACGCCGTGAAGCAGGCCTCAACTTTGAAAGCCGACCTGATGATGGAAACCTACCTGTACCCCTCGGTTAACGTAATAGCTAAGGCAAGCGGGACGGATGGCACATTAAAAAATGAGTATGTGTTGTTTAGCGGTCACCACGACCACGATGGTATTGGTAACCCGGTAGGGCAGGACTCGATTTGGAATGGCGCTGATGACAATGCCTCGGTAACCGTGGGTATGCTGGCCATTGCCCGTGCCTGGGTAGCCAAACCCGGCAAGCGCTCGGCACTGTTTGTGTGGCATGGTGCTGAGGAGCGTGGTTTGTTAGGCTCGCGCTGGTTTGCCGTGCATCCAACGGTAAATAAAAGCAGCATTGTGGCAGTGCTTAACGGAGATATGATAGGCCGCAATAACATCGACTCTGCCGCTTTACTGGGCGCCATCCCTCCGCACCGAAATTCGCTGGCCTTGGTTAATATGGCTATGCAGGCCAATCAGGAGCTAACTAAATTTAAAGTAGATCACTCGTGGGACGAGGCCACTCATCCCGAAAACTGGTATTTCAGGAGCGACCATGCACCTTACGCACAGGCAGGCATACCCGCTATCTTTTTTACCAGTTTGCTTCACCCCGATTATCATACGCCTAAAGATGAGCCGCAATTTATCAGCATCCCTAAATTGGCTAAGATGACCCGCTGGATGTATGCAACCGGCTGGCTGGTATCGCAAACGGCAGCCAGGCCAGCTTTGGATGCCAAGCCATAAATAGAATTATAAAATGCATTGCGCGCCGGTATACCGTTGGGTATACCGGCGTTTTTGTTGATGCCAAACTGTAATGATTCTAAACTTTTTTGCAATCTATATTCAATATAATTTGCAAAAAAGTACCGCGCCGATATTGATTGACAGTAAATTAGCTGCATAAGTTAAACACCACACGCTTATGAACGATTTTCTGGCTGCCCGCTCACAGATGGCCCTTTCGTTGGGTTTTCATATTATTTATGCCTGTATTGGTATGGTGATGCCGTTTTTTATGGCGGTATCACACTTTCGCTGGTTAAAAACAAAAGATGAGCATCATAAAAATATAGCCAAGGCCTGGAGCAAAGGTGTGGCCATATTTTTTGCTACCGGCGCCGTGTCGGGTACCATCCTGTCGTTCGAGCTGGGTTTGCTTTGGCCTAAATTTATGCAATATGCCGGACCCATTTTCGGTATGCCGTTTTCGTTAGAGGGGACGGCTTTTTTTATCGAAGCTATCGCTTTAGGCTTTTTTCTGTACGGGTGGGACAGGCTCAACCCTGTTTTTCATTGGTTTACCGGTGTAGTGGTAGGCATCAGCGGTTTGACATCAGGTATTTTGGTGGTGGCGGCTAATTCGTGGATGAACAGTCCGGCCGGGTTTGATTATGTAAACGGTCAGTACATTAACATCGACCCCATAAAGGCCATGTTTAATCAGGCCTGGTTTTCTGAGGCGCTGCACATGACCCTGGCTGCCTTTGCCTCAACCGGCTTTGCTGTAGCAGGCGTACATGCGCTGATGATTGTAAGAAAACGCAATGTGCATTTCCACAGGGAGGCGTTTAAAATAGCTGCTGGTTTTGCAGCGGTAGCGGCCATCTTACAACCGCTGGCCGGCGACATTGCCGCCAAAAGTGTAGCCAAACGGCAACCTGCAAAACTGGCGGCCATGGAAGCCTACTTTAAAACCCAACCCGCTTCGCCATTAGTCATTGGTGGTATTCCCGACGAAAAGCAGAAAAAGGTAAACTATGGACTGGAAATTCCTAGTTTGCTGAGCTTTTTAGTATATGATAATTTTCATGAGCCGGTAAAAGGATTGGACCAGATACCCGAGCAAGACCAACCACCCGTTGCCATTACGCATTACTCTTTCCAGGTGATGGTGGGCTTCGGTATGTTTATGATGCTGGTGGGTGTACTGTATCTTGTCGCCGTTTGGTTTAAAAAGCATTGGCTCGAAAAAGACTGGCTGCTCAAACTCTTCATCATCGCTATACCTACCGGTTTTATAGCCGTCGAAGCAGGATGGATGGTTACCGAAATTGGCCGGCAGCCCTGGATTATCAATGGGATTATGCGCACCGCGGATGCGGTTACACCGATGCCCGGCATTGCTTATTCATTTTATCTGTTTACGGCTATTTATTTTTCGCTGAGCATTGTGGTGGTGTTCTTGCTGTACAGGCAAATCAGGATGGTGCCGCAACTGTATGATAAACAACCTAAAAACTTACAATTAAGCCACTCTTAAGCTATGGAATATGTAATCATCGGTTTTTTGTGGCTGTCTATTTTGCTTTACCTGGTTTTGGGTGGTGCAGATTTTGGCGCAGGTATTATAGAGCTATTCAGCCGGGGTGATAATCGGCATCGCACCCGAAAAACGGCCTATAAAGCCATCGGCCCCATTTGGGAAGCTAACCATATGTGGCTCATTATCGCGGTCGTAATTTTATTTGTAGGTTTCCCACTCATTTATAGCACCATGTCTATTTATCTGCATATTCCGTTAGTGGTCATGCTTTTGGGCATCACAGCTCGGGGAACGGCATTTGTGTTTCGTAATTACGATGCGGTGGTTGATGATATGCAGGTGGTATATAACCGTATCTATTTATATTCCAGTTTTATCACCCCGCTTTTCCTGGGCATCATTGCGGGTACAGCCATCTCCGGCCGTATCAACCCAGATGCTAACCGTTTTTTTGAGGCCTACGTGTTTGTCTGGTTAAACTGGTTTTCGGTAGCTATAGGGCTGTTTACCGTGGCTTTGTGTGGCTTTTTGGCATCCATCTATCTGATAGGGGAGGCCGTAGATGATTTTGACAGGCAGATATTTACACGCAAAGCTGTTAAATGGAATGTGGTAGCGGTTGGCTGCGGTGCGCTCGTGTTTACAGCGGCCTGGGTAGATGATATTCCGCTCATTAAATGGGTGTTAGGCAATCGGGTAGGGCTAACTGCCGTTTTAGCTGCCTCCGTATCATTAATCATACTTTGGATTTCGGTACGTAAAGGGCACAGCATGCTGCCGCGAATTTTAGCCGGTTTTCAGGCCAGCATGATTTTACTGGCGGTAAGCTACGTGCATTTTCCCGATTTCTTAATCATGAAAAACGGCCAGCATCTTTCGCTGTTTAAACACCAGGCACCCGACGCCACCATGACCGCCTTAGGCTGGGCCCTCATTATCGGCAGTATATTCATCCTGCCCTCGCTGTATTATCTCTATTACAGCTTCCAGAAAGATGGTTTTGTGGAGGATGCAGAGCATTGATGGGGTAGTTGATTGGTTGGGTAGTTTATTAGTCGATAAGTTGAAACGTCACAATAAAAAAACAATGTAATTTCAGATGACTTGCCTAATCAACCAATCAACCAATCAACCAATCAACCAATCAACCAATCAACCAATCAACCAATCAACCAATTAAGAATTCAATATTCCGTTTTAACCCAGTGAACTTGGTGCGCTTAACAGCCGATTTTTTGAAAACTTGCTGAAAGGTTTCCTGGGTAATTTCCTGCCAGTCGCGGTGGGTCATGTCTAATAGGTCAGGGTGAGGGTTGAAGGCAGGTTCCTGGTGCGGGGTCGAGAAGCGGTTCCAGGGGCATACGTTTTGGCACACATCGCAGCCAAACATCCAGTTATCGGTCTGCCCTTTAAATTCCTGCGGGATGTTGTTTTTAAGCTCGATGGTGAGATAGGAAATGCACCGGCTGCCGTCAACCACGTAAGGTGCAACAATAGCATCTGTGGGGCAGGCATCTATGCAGCGGGTGCAGCTTCCGCAGTGGTCGGTGGTGGGCGCTATGTCATAACCCAGCTCGGCATCCACAATCAATTCGGCCAAAAAAAAGAAGGAGCCACTCTTTTTGTTGATAAGGTTGGCGTTTTTACCTACCCAACCTAGGCCCGCTCGCTTGGCCCAAGCCTTGTCCAGCACCGGCGCCGAATCTACAAATGCCCGTCCGCCCACGTCGCCAATCTTTTCCTGGATGAAAAAAAGCAATTGACGCAGCTTGTCTTTAATTACTTCGTGATAATCTAGGCCGTAAGCATACTTGGATATTTTTGGCGCCAATGGGTCGGTTTGCTGCTGGTCGGTGTAGTAGTTTAACGCCAACGAGATAACGGACTTAGCCCCGTCTACCAGTAAACGCGGGTCGAGGCGTTTATCAAAATGGTTTTCCATGTACTGCATTTCGCCATGGCGGCCTTGCTGCAACCATTTTTCTAAACGTGGTGCTTCATCTTCCAAAAAATCTGCTTTGGCAATACCGCAAAACATAAAACCCAGGCGTTGTGCCTCGGCCTTTATTAACTGACTGTATTTATACAGATTTTGGTTCACGATGCAAAGTTACGCATTTGAATATCAGCTTATCGTCTGTTTTTCCAAGTGATTAGCTACAACCCATGATGCTAATAAGCTAGTCAATTAGTATCCTAAACAGGCAAACACTATACCCGTACCCGCGTTGTATAAGCACAAAGCAATAATTGAATGCTGCAGTTTATAAACGATTTACCCGAAAATATTGTAGGCATACACGCCGTGGGCGAAGTGACCAAAGAAGATGTAGACACGGTGCTGATACCCCGCCTGGATGACCTGGTAAAAAGACAGGGTGAAATTAACTACCTTTTAGTTCTCGAAACCGATGCGCAGAACTTTACCGCCGGTGCTTGGCTGGAAGACATTAAAGCCGGCCTTAAGCATTTTACCAAGTGGAAAAGAGTAGCGGTGGTTACTGACCAAAAGAGCGTGGAATGGTTTACTACCCACATCTTCCGGTTTCTAATCCCGGGCACCG
>CAJYSL010000008.1 GCA_913777515.1 uncultured Mucilaginibacter sp. | reverse complement strand
TTTTTTAAATCTGGTTCTTCAACATTACTCAGGGCTTGTAAAACTTGTTCTTGGGTTAATTGCATGATGTTTGTAATGGCACAAAAATACTAAAACCGGCACTAATACTTTTTGTTACAGAAATAATTGAAGTTCAAAATCGTTTTATAGCCGATAAGAATTAGTTTTGGATAAAATTTACTGATGCATCGACCTACCGTTAAAAAGATTCTGCGCATTGCGGCCATTGTTGCCGGTATACTCTTACTTGTTGTTTTAATTGGCGGTTATGTGATGTACTCAAAGCGCGAAGCCTTGCTGCAAACAGCTATCAGCAAAGCTAAAGCAAAAGCCAAACGCGATTATAATTTAGATGTAAAAATAGGCAAAGCCAGGTTCATTGGCGCCACCACGGTGGTGTTTGATGGCATAAGCATTGTGCCCGACCAGCGCGACAGCTTACTGCGCATCAACCATTTTGAGGTAAGCGTTAAAATTTGGCCGCTGATTGCCGGTAACATCAAACTATCGGACGTTACATTAAAGGATGGCTTTTTAAGTCTGGTCAGCAAGAATGGGCAGCGCAACTTCGATTTCCTGTTCCGTAAAAAAAGAGACTCTACCAGTAATAAAACTAAATCTGGTTTAAACGAATTGGCCGATAACCTGATTAACCAGGTATTATATAAAATTCCGGATAACCTTAATCTCAGCAACTTTCGTATCACTTTTGCTGATGATAGCAACCAGGTAAAACTTTTAGCCAAAACCGCAAAGATTGACGATGGCGATTTAACCTCGACCATTGATGTGAACGATAACGAGTCGACCTGGCATTTTGCCGGCAAGCTGCACCCGTCTGATAAAGAAATTGACGTAAAGCTTTATGCCGATGGCAAAAAGGTAGAACTTCCGCTGATTGAAAAGAAATTTAAGGTAAAGCTGAACTTTGATACGCTGACTACCCGCCTAAACAAAGTGGAACACGGCGATGATGAAACCCAGGTTTACACCTATTGTGCCATTAAAAACCTGCTCATTAATCATCCGGCTTTATCAGCCAATGACGTGGTGATTCCGAGTGGCTCGATAGATGCCAATGTGTTTGTGGGCGATAAGTATGTAGCTTTAGATAGCTCGTCGGTTATCCACCTTAAAAAGCTCAACATCCACCCGTATATTAAATACAAAATGCGTCCCACCAAAATTTATACGGTGAAGATGCATACCGACTGGCAGGATGCACAAAACTTTTTCGACTCGTTTCCGCAAGGGCTTTTTGATTCGTTGGAGGGCATACAAGTGGCCGGGAAACTACGCTATAACATGCACCTGTTTCTGGATATGTCGAACCCCGACGATGTTCAGTTTGAGTCTGGTTTAGCTAAACAAGACTTCAGGATACTGAAATTTGGTAAAACAGATTTGAGCCGACTGAACCGGGAGTTTGTATATACCCCGTATGAAAAGGGTAAGCCCATGCCGCCGCGCACTATAGGCCCAAGCAACCCTAACTATACGCCGCTTTACAGCATAGCGCCAGATTTGCGCAACGCCGTGATGACGGCCGAAGACCCCTCATTTTATACTAACCACGGTTTTGTACAGGAATCATTACGTAAATCGATAGCAGAGGATATCAAAACCAAACGCTTTAAGCGTGGGGGGAGTACTATATCCATGCAGTTGATTAAAAATGCGTTTTTGAGCCGTCAAAAAACTCTGACCCGTAAGGTGGAGGAAATATTGATTGTATGGCTGATTGAGAACGGCAACCTGATGACCAAAGACCGTATGCTCGAAGTATACTTTAACATCATTGAGTGGGGGCGCAATATATACGGCATAGGCGAGGCATCGAGGTATTACTTCGGCAAGGCACCGTCAGACCTTTCCCTGGGTGAGAGTATTTACCTGGCCAGTATTGTTCCTAACCCTAAAGCCGGCCTATATGCCTTTGAACCCGACGGAAGTTTGCGTTACCGTTTGCATGGCTATTTCAGGCTTATTGGTAACCTAATGGCTAAACGTGGCTGGACTCAGCCTGATAGTAGTGCCTATGGTTTTTACGGCGTGCGCTTAAAAGAATCGCTCCGTCAAAAAATCGCACCTATTGACACCGCTGTGGCTGATAGCCTGATGCGCCAAGACCCGGATGATATGCCGGAAGACGGTATTGTTTTACCTGGCGCGGCCGAACAGGGCGGAGTGAATGCTAACCCGGTTGTGCCGGAAGAGGAAAAGAAACCGGGCTTGTTCTCGCGCATATTCGGCAAAAAAGACAGTGCCGACCGTAGGCGCGAAGCCGTGGCCGACTCGTTGGATGCCATCAAAAAGCGGGAAAAGGAAGCTCGTAAAGAACAAAAACGTTTAGAAAAGCAACGGCGCAAGGAGTTGAAGCAACAAGGCTTACTCCCATAGTTTGTAAGGCAAAACTAATTGTATATTTGGGTGTTTAAACACAAAATAAAACAAAAGCCAAATCCGATGTCATTACAAGAATCTTTAGCATGGCGCTATGCTACCAAGAAGTTTGATAGCTCCAAAAAAATTGATGCTGCTACTTTAGATAATCTATTACAAACTGTAAAGCTGGCACCGTCATCTTACGGGCTGCAGCACTATGAGATTATTGTAGTGGAGGACGCCGCCGTGCGCGAACGTTTAAAAGAAGCTGCTTACGGCCAGCCGCAGTTAACCGACGCATCGCAGGTAGTGGTATTTGCTGCCGAAACTAAAATTGACGAAGAATACGTCAAAAATTATATCAGTGAAGCTGCAGCTACGCGACAAATGGACCGCGAAAAGCTGGCTGATTTTGAAAAGACTATCTTAGGTGCAATTAGCCGCCAATCTGATGAGCAAAAGCTGAACTGGTCGCACAAACAGGCTTATTTGGCTTTAGGTGTATTGATTGGTGCCGCATCTGAACTAAAAATTGATACCTGCCCGATGGAAGGCTATGAGGGCGGTAAGTTTGATGAGATTTTAGGCTTGAAAGAAAAAGGCTTAACTACCTCAGTAATTGTAACTATTGGTTACCGTGCAGAAGATGACCAATACGGTAAACTGGCCAAAGTGCGTAAAAAAGACGAGGACTTGTTTACTAAGATATAATACAAGCTTTCGAAGATATATTCAAAAAGGCAGCCTGATGGGTTGCCTTTTCATTTGGTAGGCTATTGGTGGTTCGTATCAGTGCTATGCAAAGTGCCTCAAACAATAGAGTATAATCTGCAGTACAATGTTCGCATAAATGCCTGCTAATACATCATCCATCATTACGCCGGTTCCTGCCGGTAGTTTTTCCATTTTACGGATGCCCAAGGGTTTTAAAATATCAAAAAAGCGGAACAGGATGAGCCCAACCAACAGGTTTAGGTTAGTTAAGGGCACAAACAGTAAAGCAATCATTTGCCCGGCTACTTCATCAATCACCACGCGTGAGCTGTCTTTGCCCCAATCGGCTTCTACCCGGTCGCCGGTATAAATACCAATTAGCGTAATGATGATGGCCGCCAATGGCAATATCCATACCTGCTCCAATAAATAAGCGTTTCGGGCCCACATCAACAGTAAACAAGTAATGATGGCCGCTACCGTGCCGCCGCCTTTAACGTAGCCCACGCCCAGCCACGAGGCTATAATTTTGTTTAAATTCATGTACGTTTAAGTACGTCAAAGTTAATAAAAAGTAAAACGTAGCTTATCAAACAGCTTTTTGCTTATATAATTTAGGCTGTATAAGCAAATTTTGTTCTATTTGCAACCTATGACAGCATTACCGCACGCCCTGATTTTTGATATGAACGGTACTATGATTAACGACATGGACTATCATACCAAAGCGTGGCAACGTATTTTTAATGAAGAGTTAGGCGGCAATTTTACCTGGAGCGAAGTAAAAGCACAAATGTACGGCAAGAACCCCGAAGTATTGGAGCGAGTGTTTGGTCCGCTTAAATTTACGGAGGATGAGAAGACAGAGCTTTCTTTTGCCAAAGAAAAACGCTACCAAGAAGAATACCTGCCGCACCTGGCTTTACTGCCCGGATTATCAAAATTTTTGGAACAGGCTCATCAACTGCATATACCCATGGCTGTAGCCTCAGCAGCCATTCCGTTTAATATCGATTTTGTGCTCGATAATCTAAACATCAGGCATTATTTTACTGCCATTGTAAGTGCTGACGACGTGTTGTTGAGCAAGCCGCATCCCGAAACCTTTTTAAAGGCGGCGCAACTTTTGCAGGTTGACCCGGTAAACTGCCTGGTGTTTGAAGACGTACCTAAAGGTGCCGAAGCTGCCTTAAATGCCAACATGCCGGCAGTAGTGTTAACCACTACCCATCAAAAAGATGAATTTGAGCATTTTCCTCATATTTTGCACTTTAGTGATGACTTTACCGACCCCTACTTTAGCCAGTTGCTAAAGCAGTAAGTATCATATTAAAACAAAAAAGCGTTCAGTACTTTTAAAGTTCCTGAACGCTTTTTTATTTAAGTAAAACTGCAAGCTGATTAATCTTCTTTCAAAATACGCTTTACTGCAGTTTTGCCATTTTGTTTAACAACCAGGTAGTACACGCCGTTAAGTCCCCAGGTAAATGTTTTATTAAAGCTACCGGTTGCTGCTTTGTCACTCCATAAAACTTTGCCTTCGGTATCTGTTAGTTGCACATCGGCCAAGCCTTTAACAGGCAGGCTAAAGCTCATCACGGTTTTTCCGGCGCTAAATTGCGGGGTGAATGTCAGGTCGCTCAATTCTAAATCTGTTGTGCTTACACCCGCTATGGTTTTTACTATCGGGCCCATGGCATCACTTACATGGTAGCTCACATTGGTACTGATGCCGTCTTTATCGGTATGCGTGTAATTAAAGTTTTGGGTGTTGCGGCGGTTAAAGGCCATCAGGCGCCTGCCCGGCGCTTCGTCATTAAAAAGTTCAACATCACCTCTTCTTCTAAAAATCACCCTGTCGTTGTCATCATCCGGGGTATCCATCCTAAATTCAAATGAGCGTGATAATGCCTGGTCTTCCGGGCTGCGTCTGCGAAAGGTTCTAACCCGAGGCGCTATGCGCGAAAAGGTACGTGCCGAATCAATGATGATTGATGTGTCAGCCCCATCGCCGCGTCGTACCCTAAAGTTCATGGCTATACGTCCGTTGGGCGCATCTTTTCCCATTTTATTAATTTCGGCCATTGCCTCCTGCCTTTGGTCGAGGCTTAGGTCTTTCAGGCTTTTGCCGTTGTATGTAGTGTCTTTGTCGCGTATCAGTATCCTGACATCCTTATTTATTTTGCGGTCTTTTTGTGCAAACAGCAATTGGGGCAATGCCATGGCGGCTATAATCAGTGCCGAAAAAATGAATTCGAAGCCGGGTTTAAATAAAATTTTTTTCATGACTAAAGGATGTTTTAACTGAATATAACAAATCTAAAATAATTCATAATCAAATGCTTAGCGTTGATTGTTAAAAATTGTTAAAATGAATAAGCGCAGCCGTAATTAGCTTATTTTTGTTTTAGTAATGAAGAAAAAGAATATAGGATTAATTATTGGCCTGATGGGTTTTGCCTTGTTGGGAGTAATGGCCATGCAATACTATTTTCTGCGGCAGTCGTACGAATTGCAATCCAAACTGTTTGACCGCGATGTGAGTGAGGCACTCAGTACCGTGGTATCAAAGCTTACCCGACAGGATGCCAACCAGTTTTTAAACAAAAAAGTAGGTGGTGAGTTAAAACTGGTGAGCCGCAAGCAGGCTGTTACCTCAGTAGTAGTTAATGCCTCTGAGGCAGAGGCCCGGGAGCGGATAAAACACTCACGCCGCATTGCCATGCTGCGCGATAGCCTGCAACGCATCTTAATGCGCAGTAAATTTGACGACGAACTGTTGGGCCAACCGCAAGATGGTATGGTGAACGTTCGCATCCGTGTAGAGGAATACATGGATGAGCAGGGAAATATTCATCAACGGCAAATCCCGTTAGAAATTACCAATATCCCGGCAGCCAGCAAACGCAGCAAAAAAATACATAAATACGATACCACTTATTTCTATTACGCCGACCCGCAATTTGGCCGGCAAATGGTGGCCGTGCCACGCTTAAATCCTATCTGGCAGCGCGAACACAACCGCCAGCTTAAAGAAAAACGCATCAGCGAAATCAGGCAATTACTGCGCAACGATTCTATTGCCCAGGTTAAAAGCAGCAATGTAACGGTAATGCAAAACCTGGTAGAGGAATACAAAAAGGTAGACCAGCCATTAAAAGACCGCATTAATCCTTTATGGATTGACTCGCTGCTGCGTTTAGAGTTTCGGAACAAAGGCATCAATCTACCTTTTAGTTATGAGGTAAGAACGGCCAGTAACGACTCGGTTATATTTTCGAAAGCTTACGGACTAGTTGGGGAGAAGCCCGTATTTAATGCGGATGACACTTATCAAACCCCCATTTTTGCTAAAGATGTGATTAACGACCCGGGTAAGATTATGCTGCTGTTCCCGGACAAAAACTCGCATATTTTAAATACCATGACCTTTCTGCTGGTAATCAGTGGTGGGTTATTGCTGATATTAATTTTCTGTTTTGGTTATACCATTTTTACCATCCTGCGTCAGAAAAAGATTTCGGAAATGAAAACCGATTTTATCAACAACATGACGCACGAGTTTAAAACGCCGGTATCAACCATCATGATTGCCAGTGAGGCACTCAAAGACCAGGAGATTGCCCAGGATAAAGCCCGTGTTGCCCGGCTGGCCGATATTATTTACGAAGAGAACGAACGTTTAGGCAGCCATATTGAGCGGGTACTGAATATTGCCCGTATTGAGAAAAACGACTTTAAGCTTGATAAAAAGCCGGTAGAGGTAAATGAGCTGATTGCCGATGTTTTAGACAGCATGCAGCTTAAACTGCAAAAAAGCAATGCCAAGGTAGACATGCACCTGGATGCTGAAGATTCGGTGATTGAAGCCGACGAACTGCATTTTGCCAACGTGATTTATAACCTGGTTGATAACGCCATTAAGTACAGTCGCGAAGAGCCGCAATTAACCATCAGTACCTTGAATAAAGGTAACCAGTTAATTATCCGGGTAGCCGATAAAGGTATTGGCATGAGCCGCGACCAGCAAACTAAAATATTTGAACAGTTTTACCGCGTGCCTACCGGTAACCTGCATGACGTTAAAGGCTTTGGTTTAGGCCTGAGTTATGTAAATACCATTGTGAAACGACTCGAGGGTATGATTAGCGTACGCTCGGAGAAAGAAAAAGGCTCAGAGTTTGAACTTAAATTTAATGTGACTGCATGAAGAGTATACTATTAGTAGAAGATGATACCAACCTTGGTGCTTTATTGCAAGACTATCTGCAGCTAAAGGGCAAGTTTCATGTAGTACTTTGTAAAGATGGCGATGCCGGGCTTAAAGAGTTTACCAAAGGTAACTTTGATTTACTGATACTGGATGTAATGATGCCCAAAAAGGATGGCTTTACCTTGGGTAAAGAAATTCGTAAAATTAATGAGCATGTGCCTATTATTTTTGCTACTGCCAAGGGCATGATTGAGGATAAAACGCAAGCCTTTAACCTGGGTGGTGATGATTACATTACCAAGCCCTTCCGTATTGAGGAACTGTTGCTGCGCATTAACGCCCTGCTGAAGCGGGCCACCAATGACGCGCCTAAAGAAGAGGCGGCGCCTACCCATTTCAAAATTGGTAAATACGATTTCGACTTTACCTCTCAGGTGATTCATTCAGATGGTGGTCATCAGAAATTGTCGACTAAGGAAGCTGCCCTGCTGCGCTTACTTTGTATACACAAAAACCAGGTACTTACCCGCGAAGAAGCTCTATTGAACATCTGGAACGACGACAATTATTTTAATGGCCGGAGTATGGACGTGTTTTTAAGTAAAATCCGCAAGTATTTGAAAGATGACCCGCACGTAGAAATCATTAACGTTCACGGGCGGGGATATAAGTTGCTGGTTAATTGATTTAAAGCGATAGTAGGGTGCAAAAGTCCTGATTAAATCCAGGAAATTACTCTATTTCTTGTCTTAATTGAATTTTTAGCTGAATTGTAACAAAGATTTGGCTAATTACTGCCTTTATTTTGCGCGTCGATTGAATAGGTTTGTAATATCTGATTACAAACTATTCGTGATATGAAAAAAACTTTACTTTTTTCGCTGTTAACAGCAGGTGTTAGTCTGGTAGCCAATGCGCAGGAAACCGTTGACCAGGCCGCCACTCAAAAAATCCGGGAAGAAGGGCTCAACCACTCCCAAGTCATGAAAACCGCTTTTTATTTAACCGATGTGGCTGGTCCGCGTTTGTCGGGTTCGCCGGGTTTAAAAAAGGCGCAAAACTGGGCGGTTAACGAGTTAAAAAGTTACGGTTTGGTAAATGCTAAATTGGAGCCCTGGGGCAAATTTGGTAAGGGCTGGCAAGTAAACAAAAACTACGCAGCTATCACCGTGCCTTATTACCATGCTATTATCGCTATCCCTAAAGCCTGGACCAGCAGCACTAAAGGCGCCATAAAAAGTGATGTGGTATTGGTTAAAGTTGATACCCTGACCGATTTGGGTAAATATAAAGGCCAGCTGACCGGTAAAATTGTGGTGATGGATGTGGCTACTCCTTTGGTGCGCAGCAAGAATCCAGACCTGTCTCGCTATACCGACGAAGAATTAGATAAAATGGCTAACGCTACGGCACAACCTGCTGGCGGTCGTGGTCGCCCTGATGCTGGTGACCCGCGTTTTGCAGCTATGATGGCTGCTCGCCGTAAAACCATGGCTATGCGTGGGGCATTAAACAACTTTATGCAGCAGGAAGGTGTAGCTTTGATACTAAGCCAGGGCCGTGGTACCGATGGTACGGTGTTTACCACCAATGGTGCATCGTATGCAGACACTGCTAAAGCTGCCTTACCAGAGTTAGAAACCAGTGGCGAAGATTATTTACGCATTGTACGCTTGCTGCGTGCCGGCCAGAAAGTACAAATGGAAGCCGATGTGCAAACGCAGTTTTTTACTGATGACCTAAAAGGTTACAACGTAGTTGCCGAACTGCCGGGCACTGACAAAAAACTGAAAGACCAGGTAGTGATGATTGGCGGTCACTTCGACTCATGGCATGCAGGTACAGGTGCTACTGATAATGCTGCAGGTAGCGCCGTAATGATGGAAGCTATGCGTATCCTGAAAACTATCGGGTTTAAGCCAAAACGTACTATCCGTATAGCCTTATGGAGTTCTGAGGAGCAGGGCTTGTTTGGTTCGAGAGGATATGTGGCGCAGCACTTTGGCAAACGCGATAGCTTAAAAGCAGAGCAGGGTAAAATATCAGCTTACTATAATCTGGATAATGGTACCGGTAAAATTCGCGGTGTATATCTGCAAGGCAATGCCGGAGTAGGGCCGATATTTAAAAGCTGGTTAGAACCCTTCAAAGATTTGGGTGCAACAACAGTTACTATTAGCAATACCGGTGGCACCGACCACCAATCGTTTGATGCTGTTAATATTCCGGGCTTCCAGTTTATTCAGGATGGTATGGATTATAACACCCGTACGCACCATAGCAACCAGGACACTTATGACCGTTTGGTAGAAGATGACTTAAAACAAGCGGCTACCATCGTTGCATCATTCGTATACAACACGGCTCAACGCCCCGATATGCTGCCACGCAAAGAGGCTCCTAAAACTACTGCCGGTACTAATTAATCAGCCGGTTTAGTTAGATAACAAAAGCGCGGATTTCCTTATTGGAATCCGCGCTTTTGTTATCATGTGTTTTTTATCTAATAGCTCTGTATAGACTATTTAACGTCTACCACGGCTAATGGGTCCATATCGGTATATACCTGGTTTTCGCCGGCCATACCCCAAATAAAGGCGTAATTACTGGTTCCGCAGCCAAAATGTACAGACCATGGCGGACAAACTACCGCATCGTGATTTTGCATTACGATATTTTTAGTGGCTTGCGGCTCTCCCATGAAATGGAATAGGCGTTGGGTCTCAGGCAAGTCAAAGTAAAAATATACCTCAGTACGGCGGGTATGGGTATGCGGCGGTACCGAATTCCAGACACTACCGGTTTCCAACACGGTTAAGCCCATTACTAACTGGCAACTGCGGATACCATCCAGGTGAATGTATTTGTAAATGGTACGTTTGTTAGAAGTCGTTAAATCGCCTAACTGAACTGGAGAAGCTTCTTCTTTAGTCATTAAGCGATTAGGGTAGTTAGCATGTGCCGGGTTGCTCAGCAGGTAATAAATCGCCGGGTTTTCAGCATCCGTGCTTTTAAAGCTTACGTCTTTAGTGCCCTTACCTAAGTATAAGCAGCTTAATTTGTCCAGTTCGTAAGTCTGACCGTCGGCTACTACTACGCCATTGCCGCCTACGTTAATAATACCAAGTTCGCGGCGCTCTAAAAAATATTCGGCTCTTAATTCCGGGTGATTATCCAAAGTAACCTCGCTGTTTACAGGTTTTACACCGCCTACAATGGTGCGGTCGTAATGCGAGTAAACGGTAGTTAATTTATCGGCCTGCATCAGGTTTTCTACCAAAAAAGCTTCGCGAAGCTCTTCGGTTGTCATACGGCTTACTTCTTTTTTACTATGCTCAAATCTTATTTCCATGTTGTAAAGTAGTTGTTATGTTTAACTTATCGGCCCATCCAGCCACCATCAACAGTAAGTAAATGGCCGGTTACATAATTGCCTGCATCGGATGCTAAAAATACAGCAGGGCCTTTAAAATCTTCAGGCTCGCCCCAGCGTCCGGCCGGTATACGGTCTAAGATGCTTTTGCTGCGGTCAGGGTCGTTGCGCAGCGCTTCGGTATTGTCGGTAGCAATGTAGCCCGGTGCAATGCCGTTAACGGTAACACCTTTGCCGGCCCACTCGTTAGACAATGCCTTAACTAAACTGGCTAAAGCGCCCTTGCTGGCTGCATAACCCGGTACATTAATACCACCCTGAAAGCTTAGCAATGAGCAGGTAAATATCACTCTGCCGCTACCACGCTCAATCATATGTTTGCCTAACTCGCGCGCCAGAATAAACGGCGCGTCCAGGTTTAACGATAAAACACTGTCCCACCACTCATCCGGGTGTTCGGCAGCAGGCTTACGCATAATGGTACCTGCATTATTTACTAATATGTCAATCTGCGGATTTTCGGCAAGTAATTGGTTCACGAAGCTATATAAGCCTTCGCGGCTACCTAAGTTGGCCTGGTAGGCTTTAAATTTGCGGCCCAGGGCTTTTACTTCTTTTTCGATATCGCTACCCTCAAGCGCTACAGAGCCTGAAACTACTATAATGTCAGCACCGGCTTCGGCCAGGCCCAAAGCCATGCCTTTGCCTATACCTTTGTTGCCACCGGTTACCAGTGCCGTTTTGCCTGATAAATTAAACAGGTTAGATGAATTACTCATTGGTTATAATGATAATTTGGTTGTATTTTAATTTATGTTGTCGGGAATTTAACTGCCTGGCGGGCCAGCAGTAACCATTCACCTTTTACTTTTTGCCATACCAGCATAATCAGCAGTTTAGCCGCGCCCGGCGCTTTACCTTTATCATTAGTGCCACCGGTAAGCGTATGGCGCACAATAGCCGTACTGCCCGAAATAATGATGGTTTGATCGGTAAATTCAAGGCTGGTAAAATCAGTTTCGCCGCTTAAAAACGAGTGCAGAAACTCCTGCTTGTTTTGTACCTTACCGGAGGAGTGCCCGAAAGTTAATTTAGGCGATGCCAGTGCTGATAGCGCTGCACTGTCCGGGTCGAGCATGAGCTTGCGCATTTTTTCGACGGTTTCTTCAACAGCTTTTTTAGCGTTTACTCTGGGTTGCTTTTGGGCCTTTACAGATAGTGTAGCCATGGTGATGAATAAAACTATGGCAAGTTGGGTAAGCCTGGTATTTTTCATTCTTAAATGTAAAAGTGATTTGATGCGATAAGTGATTGTAAAGAGCAAATGGTGCTTTACAAATGTAATGTGTTATTGTATAGATAGAACCACAAACTTTATTTATTTGATATCGTGACCGGGGCTGCCCGGCAAAACTTATGATAAACAAAGTTTTGTAAACAAAGGTTAATCAACTACTTTTGCTTACAATATATTTAAAAAACTATGGCACATCATACAAAAGAAGAAAACCACGACTCTTATTTTTACATTATTGGCTTGCTGGCAGGTTTGTTTATCGGTGCCATTGTTGACCGCGGATTTATTTACATTCCGGTAGGTGCGGTATTAGGTTTATTAAGTGCCGCTGTATTTTTAAAAGTATTGGTTAAAGGCCGCCAGAGCGCTTAAGCTGTACGGCAATAAGATTTACGAAAACGGGTCATGCAGTTATTGCATGACCCGTTTTTGATTTTATATATAAATCGATTAGCTGGATTAGCGTTTAGCCTGGGCTAATACTGCTTCATTCAGTTTTACATACTCCTCGTTTTTCTGTTCTTTGGCTAAGGTTGCGCCTTCTTGGGCTGTGGCTGCTGCTGCTGCTTTGTTGCCCATTTTAAGTAGTATACGTGCTTTCCAAAGTTTAAAGTAAGGTGCTTTGGTGTTGGTTTTTTCAGCTTCGTTAATCCACTCTAATGCCTTGTTTAAATCTTTACCGTTTTCGTAATAATACGTAGCAGCATTAAAGTAAGGTTTTTTCTCGCCCTGCATGGCAGTTTCAATGCCAGCCATTACACGGCTGTCTACATCAGTAGTCAGGTGAATGTCCAAGTCGGTACGTTCCCACATCAAATGTAAGTCGGCGGTAGAGGGCATTACATTGTTCAGCTGAATGGTAAATGTTTCTACAAGTTGGGTAGTTTTGCCGGGCTTGACTTTAAAGCGTAAAAAGTCGTCGGCTTGCTTATATTCATAGGCGCCCCATTGCTTGGTGGTCTTATTTAAAATAACAGTCCACTCTTTAGTGTCGGGAATCGTGAACAGTGCGTATTCGCCAGCAGGCACTTTGTTGCCTTCTAAAGTCACGTCGTCGGTGAAAGTAATTACGGTGGCTGAGTTTGCTCCGGTGCGCCAAACTTTACCGTACGGTTCTAAAGCGCCAAAGATTTTGCGGCCTTTAACGTTAGGGCGCGAATAGCTTATGGTAATCTTTCCCAAGCCAAACTCTTGAGTAATGGTTTGTGCAGTGCTGGGTTGTGGTACTTTAAACCCCTGAGCATGAGTGGTTAAAGTAAGGCCAGTGGCCAATGTAGCCACCAATAAGGTGTATAGTTTTTTCATATTACCTGATATGTTTTGATGCAGGCAAAGTTATAGTTTGTTGCGGGATGCCAATGTGTAAGATTGGAAAAGAAAGAAAAATAATACGGGTAAATTATGAAACAGGCTATAAAATAAAAAGCCCCCCAGTCTTGCACCGGGGGACTTTCAACCTAAACCTTATCACAATTAAATTGGTAAGTTTACCAATTCGCATAAGTTAGAACAATTGTCGTACCAAAATTTTGCATCGACACTTGATATAGAAAAAAAAGTGTATTTTAACTCACGGAAACTTTGATAGATGCGTTAGTGGTTACGTAACTGACAGTTTTTCGCTGTCAGTGTCATTTTGTATGTTGCTGTCATGTTATGAAGCAGTTGTATGACGTTTACGCAGATATTCGTCCAAAAGAAACAGCGCTAACACCACATCAAAAAACAAAAAGCCTTTCATTACCGGGCCCGAAAAATAGTTTGTTAGGGTAGGAATTTGAACTTTCACCGGTATTTGTACGGTTTCGTGCACACTGCTTGTATGGCTGTTAGCCAGCGCAATCACCAGTAAAGCAGCAATCGTTACCACAAAAAATGCAGCTATGGCTTTAATAATACGGTGGTCAATATTGGCTTTGAGCGGCTTGCTAGCTTCTTCGGTACGAATGGCCTCCATCACATTGTACGTAAATGCCATAGGTGGGGCATCCAGCTCCATATTTTCGAGTTCCTGGTTAAAAGCCAGCAACTCTTGGTATTTTTGCTGATACGTTGGGTCGGTAGCGATTAGATGACTGATTGCCTCATGTTCTTTTGTAGAACAGCTACCGTCCAGATAATTCCACAATTTTTCCTCAATACTGTTCATATTAATTCGCTCACTTCGTGTTTTAAATTACGCTCCAGCTTTTCTTTTAAACGCTGGCGTGCCCTGAATAGTTTAACCTTAACATTGTTAGGCTCTATGCCCAGGGTAACGGCTATTTCTTCCAGACTTTGTTCACCTTTATAAAATAAGGTAATTATCATCGCATCATCGGGCAATAGCTGCTCAATGGCCTGGTTGACATAGTATGACCTCGACTTATTTTCGGCCAGGTCATTTTTAAAGCCGCCCGACTGGTTTTCGATTTGCAAATAATTGTTTTCATCATCAATAGATGACGTATCCAATTTGCGCTTGCGTAAAAATGTCATGGCCGTAGTATATACAATGCTGTACAGCCAGGTACTAAATTTACTTTGCCCCTGGAAATTTTGCAAAGAACGGTATGCTTTAATAAAACTATCCTGCGCAACTTCTTCTGCGTCTTCGCGTGTTTTGGTAAAGCGCATGGCCAAAGTAAAAACAAAGCGTTGGTGGCGTTTTACCAAATCGGCGTAAGCTGTCTGGTTTCCCTGCAGGGTTTGCTCAATTAATTCAATATCCGAAAACTTGCTTTGCATTATATAACGGCTATGACCACATGCCGCCGGTTAAGGTTACAGGAAATTTGAAATAAATGTAGATAAAAATATTTTACAAAAAATCTGGTACTCGGTGTAACCTCCTTTAAACCGATGTGGTCATAGCTTACAAATCACCGCAGTTGGTGAGCGAAACAAATTATATTACTTATTTTAAACACACAAATACAATGGAAGTCTCTAAAGAACTCATCGGAATTTTGGTACCACTTGGCTTCTTTGCCATGATATTCGGTATCGTTTATTTATCAAAACGCGAAAAACTGGCCATGATTGAGCGCGGTATGGACCCCCGCCGTTACAAACCGCAATCGGCTCCTTTTCAAAATCTAAAATGGGGCTTGTTGCTAATTGGTGCCGGTTTAGGCTTGTTTTTAGCTTCAGTATTAGACAGAACCACGTTTAAAGAGTCGATGGATGACAATGAAGCCATCTACGCAAGTTTGGTTGCTATCTTCGGTGGTTTAGGTTTATTTGTTTCTTACCTCATCGAGAAAAAAGAAGTGTTGGATAAAGCAAAATCGGCAACTTACATTGAAGAAAAAGACCTGGTTTAATTATCGCAATTTGCAATCAATCATTAATATTAGTGCTTAAAGCATCTTCCTGATAAGAAGAGGCTTTTTGCCGTTTACAGGTAGCGTTCTTTTAAAATATTCAGATGATGCAATTCGTGCCCGGCAATAATGTATAGCAAGGCTCTCACAGATACCTGCGAACCACTGGCTGTACCGGTAAACGTTGACTGCGTTTCGGTTACTGTGTTATAAAGAAACAGGTTGGCCTCCCGAACGGCTTTAAATTCGTTAGCCAGGTCAGATAAGGTATGATTACTCAAATCAGCGTTATCCGCATAAGCATTTTCATCAAATCCTGGCAACGGTGTCTGGTCGCTGCGGAGCAGACGAAGTAAGCGATAGGCAAAAATACGTTCTGCATCTATCAGGTGATTTAGTAGCTGTTTAATGGTCCACTTACCAGCTGCGTAAGCATAATCCTGCCGGTCAACGGCAATGCTGCTAAAAGTTAAGAATGTGCTTTGACCGAATGCCGCAAGGGTTTGTAAAATATCAGCATTTGTACTGGTAGCCAAAGCCACATAATTAGCATAGAAAGGTGCGTATTCGTCAGCTGTTGGTTTCGAAATCATCGTCTGTGTTTCTGAGTACAATTCTGAAGGTGGTGCCTTTGCCCAATTCAGAGTCTTTCACAAAGATATGCCCGTTGTGGTAATTTTCTACCATACGTTTGGTTAACGATAAGCCCAAACCCCAGCCGCGTTTACGGGTAGTGTATCCCGGCCTGAAAACCGTAGTAAACTTAGAGCGAGGTATGCCTTTCCCTGTATCAGTAACATCAATATATACCTGGTTGCGTGCTTTACTGGCTGTAATGTTGACTTTGATGCTTCCGGGTGCTTCGATAGCATTAACTGCGTTTTTGAGCAAGTTCTCAATCACCCAATCAAACAACGGAATATTCAATTCAGCTTTTAAAAAGCGGTCGCCATGTAATTCAAAACTGATTTTATCGCTAACACGAACTTTAAAATAATCCACAAAGTCTTTAACTACATCGTACACCGAATGTGGTTCTAATACCGGTTTCGAGCCTATTTTGGAGAAACGGTCGGCTACTACTTCCAGTCGCTTCACATCATTGGCCATTTCTACAATGAGCGGGTCATCGTCGGCATCAAACTTATCTTTCAGCAACTCAATCCAGGCCAGTAACGATGATATAGGCGTGCCCAACTGGTGTGCAGTCTCTTTGGCCAGACCAACCCAAACCTGATTTTGCTCCGACTTTCGCGACGAGCTAAAGGCAGAGTAAGCCACAATCAGAAATATAGCAATAATAGTAAGCTGGATATAAGGAAATACCCTTAGCTGTGTAAGCAGTTGCGAGTCTTTATAATAAACGAGCCAATAACTGTTATCAAAGCCCGACACTTTGAGTTTTATAGGCTCGTGCTGGGCTTTCATGGTTTCAAGCTCCTGCTGAAAATAAGGCAAATCGTAAACCAGTGCTTTCTTCGGGTCGACACCGGGTTCGGGCGGCAGGTTAATAAAAGTTTTGGTAGAGTCTAAGCCGCGGGTAAACTTAAAGTCGCCTTTGTCATCAGTTACAATGGCAGGGACGGTTAAGCTATCACGCACCAAAAAAACGTAGTTCAGCTGTTCTTCGTCCACCGTAGTAAAAACCTGTTTCATGGACAATGCCCAAACCTGTGCCCTGGTACGTTCTGATTTGGCGATGTTCCTGACCAAATATTTAGTGTACAGCAACGAACTTGCCGCAATAAGTACGGCAAAAAACATTAACAGGTATTTCCAGCGCTTTTTTCGTTGGTACGGATTGCTCATAAACGGCCTGAATATAAAACGTTAATGAGTAAAACAGAAAATTTAATATCGATAGAGGCCATCAAATTACAATGCTACAGGTAATAATGCCAAAAACGGGTTTTAGTTTCGGCGTTAAGGCCTTTAACGTATAAAGGGGAAAAATCTTTTATGGTTTGTTTTTAACAGCAAACCATCAGGTAAGATGAATATTGAAAAGTAAACCTTTTCGGTTTAATGTCTTGCCCGGCGCTTAAGTACGCCTCCGGCAGCCTCTTTAATGCTGCTGGTAAACACAAAGGCCTTGCTGTCAATATCGTGTACCAGGTTACGCAGCCGGCGCACTTCAAGGCGGGTAACTACGGTAAAAACAATATCAACCGGCTGACTCACATCAAAGCTTTCTTTTAAAAAGCCGCGTTCGCCTTTGTAAACCGTAATGCCGCGGCCTAACTCCATCACCAGGCGCTCTTTAATAATCTGGCTTTGGCCCGAAATAATGGTAACGCCCGTATACTCCTCCAAGCCTTCAATTACAAAGTTGATAGTACGCGATGCAGTGTAATAAGTAAGTATAGAGTATAAGGCAGTAGGTAAACCTAACTCAACGGCAG
The DNA here is from genome assembly GCA_913777515.1 of uncultured Mucilaginibacter sp. GTDB lineage: Bacteria > Bacteroidota > Bacteroidia > Sphingobacteriales > Sphingobacteriaceae > Mucilaginibacter. The sequence goes on along the minus strand of CAJYSL010000008.1, from coordinate 1,100 downwards.
CAATTAAAAAGATGATGATGTTGATGCCCAGAATAATCTCGCTGATGGTAAAGCTAATCCGTTTGCCGGTGTACAGGGCCAGTACCTCAATACCGTCCAGTGCGCATCCGCCCCGCATAGCCAGGCCAACACCTATACCCATAAACACACCGCCAAATATCGACACCAGCAATTTATCGCTTGTGATTTGAGGGTAATGAATAAACTGTAAACATAAGCCCAGGCCAATTACCGCAGCCAAAGTGCGAAACGCAAACCGGCGGTTTACCTGGAAAGAGCCCATAATGATGAAAGGAATATTAACCAGTACAATTACATAGGCAATATTAAAATGATAAAGCTCGTGCAGCAGTAGGGAAATACCGGTTACACCACCATCAAAAAATTTATTAGGAACTAAAAAGCCTTTAAGTGCAAAGCCGCAAAATAAAATGCCCGCTATGGTATAAAACGCATCAATGGCCCATTGCGGCAAGTTTAAACCTTTCATTACCCGCAAACTTAATTAATTTTAGCCTTTACCAACGCTAAATTTGCTTCTTTTTTAGCGTCGCGCAGCCTTTTTGAGGTGGCCGTAAAATACCGGTGAGCTTCCATAAATCTTACCTGCATTTGGTTCCATTGTAACTCGGTATCAATTGCGCCGGCAGTTTTTAATTCAGTAAACAGTTGGTTGCCGATGCTGAAAAAGTCGTCTCGACCCAAATAATCCAGGTCGGCATCTGCTAAGATTTTTTCGGGCAAAGTGTGCGGTGTTTGCGGTATCCGGGTGGCCATAATCATGGCGCAAATCTTTTCAATGTCATCACTGGTGTACCCGTATGCAGGCAAGGCTACCTTCGCCATCCGGCACGATTCCTCTTCGTGCCCTTGGGCCTGTTTCAAAAAGCCGGCATCGTGGTAGCTGGCCGCTGTGAGCAGCAATTGGGTATCATGGGCTGATAAGCCCTCTTGTTGGGCAATAGTTTCGGCAGTGTGGTATACGTCTTTGATGTGATGAATGCTGTGATACGTTAACCGTGCGGGCAATTGTCGGGTTAACTCGTCAAGGATATCTTTAACTGCTTCTTCAAAGCGCATTGCACAGTAATTTAGGAGGA
>CAJYSL010000007.1 GCA_913777515.1 uncultured Mucilaginibacter sp. | reverse complement strand
AAACAAACTAAGCCACCGAACAGCAATCCAGCCGCAATCAATCCCGTCAGCACTTTGCCCACACCTGATAGCATAAAGGACTTGAACCCGGACGCGGGAGACGCCTTAAGTGTGTAATGTAGGACTATATAAAAAACCACAAAGGCCGTTAAAACGAAAAACATCGAGGGAATCATCTCATGCGCAGTTAATTATTCCACAAGTTATCAAAATTCCCGCGCTTTTCGCAAATAACCCGCTCATTAGTCGCAAACCGGCCTTACGGGCTTAATATCGTTTATGGATATTTGTGATGATAAACTAGGCAATTCATTATAAAACTATAAACCATGAAAAAGTTAAAATTACAGATGCAAATTACCATCGACGGCTTTGTGGCCGGGCCCAATGGTGAGTTAGATTGGATGTGGACCGGCGGCCAGCGCGACGATGTCATGTTTAACCAGATATTAGCCATAGCCGATAGCTGCGATACCATTTTGTTGGGCCGCAACATGACGCCCGGTTTTGTTAATTACTGGGAAAACGTGGTAGACCACCAGCCCGATAGCGCTGAGCAACCACTGGCCCAGCGAATGGTGAACATGAACAAAATAGTTTTTAGCCAAACGCAAACCGATATCACCGGCCGCAACCTGCAGACTGAAAGCGGCGACCTGGCTGCCGCCATCCATCAACTGAAAGCGCAGCCGGGTAAAGATTTGCTGGTTTACGGCGGCGCACAGTTCGTCAGTTCACTAATCAGCCTTAACCTTATCGACGAATACTACCTGTTTACCAACCCCGTTGCCATAGGCGAGGGCATGCGCATATTTGATGCCCCAAAGCCACTTAAACTCGAAAGTTCTACGGCTTACCAGAATGGTAAAATATTGAATAAGTATGTGCTGGTATAATGGTAACCTGCATTAACTTTTTTTAACATACTGCATACAGCCAAAACCTAAAATAAAACGCATATTGCGGGTATAAACTTTATCATGAAAAGATATATCTGGCTGGGTTTGCTGTTAGGCTCGTGCGCCGGCACGGCACCGGCACAAAACAAAATCACTGTTAACGGAAACTTTGAAAAACTGGATTCACGGCACCTGCCCACGGCATGGAAAGGTACGGGATGGTCTTTAGATAGTACCAACCAGTCCGAAGGTCGTTACGCGGTAATGCTGAGCAGTAAAGGCGGCGGAGAGGAAGCTTTTTGTTCGGTACTTACTGCTGTTACAGGTACTTTTAAAGGCAGTAATGTAGAGCTTAGGGGTAAACTTAAAACTGAGGGTGTTACCGGGGGCTATGCTGGCTTGTGGCTACGGGTTGATGCCGGCAGCACCATGCTGGCGCTCGAAAATATGTATAAAACAGGCCTTACCGGTACTACCGGCTGGAAAGATTATACTATTAAGGTGCCATATAACGATGAGCGCGCTACAAGTATCGTATTTGGCGGCCTGCTAACCGGTGCCGGTAAGGTTTGGATAGACGACCTTAAACTATACATCGACGGAGAGCCCATCGAAGAAGCTACCCAAAAGCAATTAGCGCTTTTACCGGCCGAAAAAGATACCGCTTACGCCCGCCGCTCGGGTGTGGACACCGTTATGCTGAACGCCCGGCAAATACAAAATCTAAAGCTGTTAGGCGAGGTTTGGGGCCTGCTTAAATACCATCACCCGGCCGTGGCCAAAGGTAATTTTAACATGGATGCGCAGCTATTCAGGGTGTTGCCGCAGGTGCTTAAAACTAATAATCAGTCTGATTTTAATACCGTTTTAGAAAAATGGGTGGACGGCTTTGGTACACCGGATGCCTTTGGTAGCTATAAACCTATTGACGCTAAAACTGCGGCCCAGATGCCCGACTATGGCAGCGTTTTCAAATCCGGCGAACTGAGCCCGGCGCTGGCCCAAAAACTTAAGTATATCGTTGACCATCGCAACACCGGCAGCAACTATTATATTGATTTGGTTAAAGGCGTGGGCAATCCCATTTTTAACCACGAGATACCGTATTATGGTATCAACTATCCCGATGCCGGGATGCGGTTGCTGGCCCTGTACCGGTATTGGAACATGATTCAGTACTTCTTTCCGTACAAGCATCTCATTGGCCAAAACTGGGAACAAAACCTGACCGATTATATCCCGCAGTTTGCGAAAGCGGCTAATAGCCTGGATTACGAATTGGCGGCCTTATCGCTTATCAGCAGTATACACGATACCCATGCCGGTTTATGGTCGAGCCATAAGGCGCTGGAAGATTACCGCGGCCGCATGGTGCTGCCTGTGCAAACCCGTTTTATTGATGATAAGCTGGTGGTTACCGGCTACTACGCCGATACGCTGGGCATCAAACAAAAGCTGCAGCCCGGCGATGTGATAACGGCCATCAACGGCGTAGCGGTAAGCGAGCTGGTTAAAAAGTACCTGCCCATTACGCCGGCTTCCAACTATGCCACCCAACTGCGTGATGTAGCTAATAACTACTTGCTGCGCAGTAATAATAATACGATGACGCTGCAGGTAACTCATGACCATACCTCGATGCCTATACCGCTGGGCCTTATACCGCGCAAGCAGCTCAACACCGGCATCGACCATAACCCGGCTCCCGGCACACCGGGCTACCATGTGATGGACGGCAACATAGGCTATGTGTTTCCGGCCAGGTATAAAAATGCCGAACTGCCGCAAATCAAAAAAGCTTTCGAAAACACCAAAGGCATTATTATAGACATGCGCTGCTATCCGTCTGATTTTATGCCTTTTACCTTTGTGCCTTATATTAAGCAAGGCAATGCACCTTTTGTTAAGTTTACCACACCAAGCGTTACCCATCCGGGCTTGTTTGCCGTGGGTAACGACCTTTCGGTACGCGGCTCAAACGATTATAAGGGCAAGGTGGTAGTGATTGTGAATGAGCATACCCAAAGTCAGGCAGAGTACACGACTATGGCGTTCCAGGCATCGCCCAACGTAACCGTAATTGGCAGCACCACGGCCGGGGCCGATGGTAACGTGAGCGCCATCATGCTGCCCGGCGGCCTCAGTACCATGATATCGGGCATTGATGTACTTTACCCCGACGGTACCGAAACCCAACGCAAAGGCGTAAAAATTGACGACGAAATACACCCCACCATCGCCGGCATCAAAGCCGGCCGCGACGAATTACTGGAAAAAGCCGTTGCGCTGATTGGAGGCCAATGAGTGAGTGAGTGAGTGAGTTTTTGACTATTTTCCCAAGCGCGTCATTGCGAGGATACGAAGCAATCTCTTTAGGACAAGCTCGCCATGGGATAGGCAAACGCCGGACAGGCCGCCACGCTGAAAAGCATAAACGCTGGCTCAGCTTAAAGAGATTGCTTCTTATCCTCGCAATGGTATATTTAATTCACTCATTCACCACTCACTCAATCACTCATTGGCCTCATTCATTTTTAATCGCCCGCACCGGGTTGGCCAATGCAGCTTTGACTGATTGCCAGCTGATGGCTGTTAACGCAATAAATAACGCAATGGCTGCCGTGGCTGCAAATATGCCCGGACTGATAGATACCCGGTAGGCAAAATCATTGAGCCAGCGGTTCATCACCAGCACGCAAAGGGGAATGGCTACCACGATGGCGATGATGACCAGGCGCATAAAATCCTGGGCAATGAGCACCACAATGTTGGCTACCGAGGCGCCCAATACTTTGCGGATGCCGATCTCTTTGGTGCGTTGCTGCGCAGTAAAGGTGGCCAAGCCAAACAAACCCAGGCAGGCAATAAAGATGGCCAGGAAGGAGAACAGCGAAAACAGGTAACCAAAATGTTGTTCCGACTGGTATTGCTGGTTAAATTCTTCGTCTAAAAAGTAATACAAAAACGGGCGTTGCGGCGCTACCGTTTTCCATGTTTTCTCAATCGCGGCCAGCGTGGCGGCTACCTGGTTGCCTTTTACCGATACAATGATGCGGTTAAGGTCGGGTGGCATGCCATAGCGCAGGGCCAGGGGTTCAACCTTAGTATGCAGCGAGCGGAAATGGAAATCTTTAACCACACCTATGATAGTGCCTTGTCGGCCCCATTGCGCAAACTTTTTGCCTACTGCATCAGCCGGGTTAGCGTAGCCAAATAGCCGGGCAGTGGCTTCGTTAATGAGCAGGGCCTGGGTGCTGTCGGTGGTGAAAGCGCGCGAGTAATTACGGCCCGCCGCCATCGGTATTTGCAGGGTAGGGATAAAATCAAAATCAACCTCATAAATCAGTGGATTTTTATTCATCATCGTACCGTTAGCGGTTTCGATATTGGTACCTGCATTTGGCAAAAACTCGCCAGGTACCGCGCGAGATGCCGCAACAGAGCCAACGCCGGGCTGGTTAGCAATGGCTTGCTTAATGGCATCAATATTCTGTGAAACCTTTTTGTCGCCCTCAAAATTGATGATGAGCATCTGGTCTTTCTTAAAACCCAGGTCGTGGTTGTTAAGGTAGCGCAGTTCGGCATAAACAATGAGAGTACCGGCAATCAGCGTCACCGAAAGCGTAAACTGGAAAACCACCAACGCCTTGCGCAACGACATACTGCCGCGTGACGGCCGCACCGTGCCCTTTAACACTACCACCGGCCTGAAACGCGATAAAAACCAGGCAGGGTAGGTGCCCGCCAGCAAACCGGTAATGATAATCAGCGCCGCCACCCACCAGGCAAAGTGCCCGCTGAATAAAGAGGCGGGCGCAAAGGCCTTACCCGACAGTTCGCTTACCACCGGCAAAGCCAGTTTAGTAAACAGCACGGCCGCTACACCTGCCACAAATGCAATGATGAACGACTCGAGCAAAAACTGCTTGCGCAGGGCCGACGGCGTTACACCCAGCACCTTGCGCACGCCCACCTCTTTGGCCCTTTCGAGCGAGCGGGCGGTAGACAGGTTCATGAAATTAACGCAGGCGATGAGCAGGATAATAATACCAATACACGAAAATAGGTAGATGTTAAGCATGCTGCCAACCGGACCGGGCTGCCGTTGTGCCTTAGAGTGCAGGTAGGCATCATCCAAAGGTTCAAAAGCAATGGTATAACCTGAGTCTTCGGGATTGTGGCGTTTTAAAAAGGACGCGGCTCCTGCTTGCATAGGCTGTATGCGGGCATTCTTTTTTAGTAATACGTACGTGTAAAAATCCACATATCCCCATTCTCTAAATACATCCGGCTGCCATTTGTGGGCCGAAGTCATCGAAATTAAAGCGTTAAAAGTAATTTGCGAGTTTGAGGGTACGTTTTGTATTACGCCCGTCACCAGCAAATCTTGGCTATTGTCGGCTCGTAGGGTTTTTCCTACCGGGTTGGCATTGCCAAAAAGTTTGTATGCAGTTGCCTCGGTTAGCACAATACTAAAGGGAGCCGTAAGTGCTGTGCGGGCATCCCCTTGTAATAAATTCCAGCTAAATACTTTAAAAACGGTCGAGTCGGCACATACCAGGTTATCTTGTTGGATGCGCTTATCGCCGGTTTGCAGCAACAAACTTTTAGGGCTCATCATTTGAGTAACCGCTTCCACTTCCGGAAAATCGGCCTGCAGGGCAGGGCCTACCGGCGCACAGCCCCAAACCTGGTAATCCTGCGGGGCAGGGGTAATGGGTTTCTGGCCTTTCTCCACACTACGGTAAGTTTGCAGCACGCGGAAAATACGCTCATGATTGGCATGATAACGGTCAAAAGACAGCTCATGTTTAATGTACAACACAATGAGCAGGCAGCAGGCCATACCAATGGCTAAACCGGCAATATTAATAAAGCTGTAAAACTTGCGTTTAAGCAGGTTGCGGCTGGCTATGCGTAAAAAGTATTTAAACATAAGGCGTCAATTTATAAAGGTAACAGCTTTAAATATAATGCCATGTGGTAAGGTGTTGATTTACAAAGATATGTAATAGTGTAACTGTTCGATAACGGACGGTGGTATGGTGCGGTTGCGGACAGAGTGGGGGGAAGAGAGCCAGGAACCAAGAACCAAGAGCCAAGATGAGTCGGCTAGTCGGTAAGACCGTAAGTCCGTGAGAAGAACAATGGGTAAAAAGAAGCATTCTTGGTTTACGATTCTTAGTTTATGTCTCACTCCCCATCCTTTCATTTCGAATGCTAATGAGAAATCTTGCTACTCGGGGCAATTCAATCGTCATGTCCTTTATTCTAAATATCACCGTGTCGTCACCGTTACGACGTTGGGGATGAGAGTACAGATCATAGAATCAAAAATACAGAAGGCGGCGCTTATTCATTAACCCATCGCGAGTAACAAGATGTTTCGCTATCGCTCAACATGACACGTAGGTATATAATCACTCATTCATTCATTCACTCAATCTATCATTCACTCATTGGCTTAACGGACTCGACTGATTCGCCGACTTCTATAAAATATTTTCCTCACAACCTGCATTTCTTAAACGTTTCTAATAACTCGTCTGCATTTTAGGGGTGTCTGAGATGGTTTTTTGGCTTTATGCTGTTTAGTCATATAAGAGTTAATGATAATATAGTATATAAATAAGATAAAAAGCGCGATTAAAATAGGCAAGCGATTTAACAATTTTGTTGGTAACAAACACACTTAACCATTTTATAAACCAGCAAATACTATTGTAAATCAATTAGTTTTGTTTATTTAAATCTTTTGTTGGGGCTAAAAGTCCGAACAGATGGCTTATGCTTAAAGATGTACTATATTATCATTTTTTTGTTTGCCACCTTTTCGTTGGTCTTTTGGCTCTGCAAGGGTAAAACCAATATATATGACCACAAAATTACCTGCTTATCCGTCGGCACTATATCATGCCACCTGTGCTTCGCCAACCGTAAACCGAACGCGTAGCTAATCCCGATATTAAATATTAAAGCTTTGTAAGTATGCCTGTAAATGGTATACGTAGCTATGCTTTTGCGCTTGCCCGATAGGGTAGATGCATTACAAACCGATGAACCGATTATCACCATAAAACCTAAATAAGCTGCGTATGAAAAAAATATTACCTACCTGAAGAAGAGAACCCGGTACGCTTTCCTTTGCGGTAAACCACGCTAAGGCAAGGTCACCAAAAACCGCGGCCCGGCCGCAACACCAATTATTCGAACCCACATTTTAACCAATTACTATTTTATGGATCTAAATTTTTTACGCAAATTTTCGCTGCTGATGCTGCTCTGCACATTAGCCAGTACGCTTGCGCTGGCGCAAGGCCGCAAAATAACGGGTAAGGTAACCGATACGTTAGGCGTGCCTATACCGGGTGTTAACGTTGCCCTGCGCGGCGTGCCCAGCAACGTAAGCACCACGGTTGATGGTTTGTATACCATACAAACCCGATCAAACAGCGATGTGCTGGTGTTTACCCACATTGGTTTTATACGCAAGCAGGTGCCGGTAGGCACGCAGGCCCGTATTGATGTAAGCCTGAGCGAAGAGCGCAGCACCCTTACCGATGTAGTGGTGGTAGGTTATACCACTAAAAAACGCTCCGAAATTTTAGGCTCGGTAGCTACCATTACCGGTCAGGAAATTCAGGATATACCTGCACCCAGCCTGGCAGCTTCATTGCGCGGCCGTATTGCCGGTGTGGGCGTGCAGCAAACCTCGGGTCGTCCGGGTGCACCCATTACCTTAAATATCCGTAATTCAACCTCGTCCGAAACCGCTCAGGGATTTGGTGTTACGTCTGAGCCATTGTATATTATTGATGGTATTACCGTAACCCGCGAAGCCTTTGACGCGCTGGATGCCTCGCAGGTAGAAAACCTGACGTTTTTAAAAGATGCTTCGGCGGCTATTTACGGTGCGTCGGGTGCCAAGGGTGTGGTGCTGGTAACTACCAAACGCGGTAAAGTAGGTAAGCCAACATTAACCTATAACGGTTACATGGGCGTGTCTGATGCATCCCGTACCCCTAAAATGTTATCGGCCTATGATCATGCCGTGTTACTGAATGACACTTACCGGACCAACAACGCATCAGTGTCAACATTTTTTTCGCCAACCGATCTGGAGTATATTAAAAACCTGAATTACAAAAGCTGGTACGATGAGCTTTGGCAGTCATCATTAACCCAGCGTCATAACGTCGGCATTTCGGGCGGCAGTGACCGTATTACCTTTTTTGCAGGCGGCAGCTACCAGAACGAAAACGGTAATTACGCCGGCTTTAAGTATGATAAATACAGTTTCAGAAGCGGAATGGTGGCTACTATTGCCAGCGGCCTTAAAGCCGATATTGCCTTTAACGTCGACTGGAACATCCGCAATGCTAAGCACAATGCTACCGACCAGGACAATACGTTTTTCGAAAATATAATAAGTATCCCAAGATGGGTACCTATAAGTATTAACGACCGTTATGTGTATTATAATAACGGTAATACTTTTGTAAACCCTAAAGCCATCTCCGAGTCGGGTTACTACGACATACAAAAATCAAGAGGTTACCGTATTAATGCCAACATTACTTACCAGCCGGTGTATGCCAAAGGGCTTACTGCCAGGTTCCAGATATCGCAGGGCAGCAACGGTACCAACAACCGCTCGTACAGGCCGCCTTACACACTGAGTAATTTTGCGCGCATGGGTGCCAACAACGCCTTATTGAGCGACCAGTTAGATGCCACCAACCCTACCTTTGCGGCACTTACCCAAGCCAATGCCAGGGTAATACCTGGCCTGTCAGAAGCCAACAGCTACCAGGCATTTTTGACGCTGCAATACGGCCGTACGTTTGGCAAACACACATTTGATATTTTGGCCGGTGGTGAGCAAACCGAATCTAACAGTGAAACCTTGTCGGTTTTTTACTCTAACCAGCTCATTCCGGGCGGCGAGGAATATTGGGCGTTTGATGCAACTTCGCTAACCCGTAATGCCATTGCCCGTACCCAGGGGGTTAAACGCTCGTACTTTGGCCGCTTTAACTATAACTTCGATAAAAAGTATCTCGTTGAGGGTATCCTGAGAGCTGATGCCTCGGTAAACTTTGCACCCGAAAACCGCTGGGGCTTGTTCCCGACCATTGGTTTTGGCTGGGTAGTGAGCAACGAGGAGTTTATGAAACGCTTTACCTTCATCAACTCGTTAAAGCTCAAGGCTAACTTTGGTTTAACCGGCGAAGACCGTCTTAATACAGATCGTTTATGGGTAGATCGTTACCTGATTGATACCAGCAATGGTTACCTGTACGGCAACTCTAACCAAAACTCGCTCAACCCGGGCGTCATCTCTAACCGTAGTATTACCTGGGAGAAAAAGAGAACCATCAACGTGGGTTTAGAAACTACCTTGTTTAACAACAAGCTAGACCTGACTATCGAGGGTTTTAGAAATTATAACTACGATGGCATTGACCGTGGCGCTAACCAGTTATATCCGCTTTATGCAGGCTTTACAGCGCCTGCCATCAACTACCGCGAAACTTACAATTGGGGAACGGAGTTTAGCATTGGTTACCGCGCCAAATTTGGTAAAGACTGGAACCTGCAAACCAACGTAAACTTTAGCTACGGTAACTCGGTTAACGACAGGTTGATTTATACCACCGGTAACCTGATTTATAACACCGCACCCGATTGGCAAATTAACTTTGGTACCGACCCGCGCAGATACAACAGCAGCAACATTGGCCTCCGTAATCTGGGCATGTTCAGAACCCAGGCTGATGTAGACGCCTTTATGGCCAAAAATCCTAACTACCGGTTGTACAACCTGGTACCGCAACCGGGGTGGTTGTATTATGAAGATACCAACAACGATGGTATTATTAATGATAACGACATGGTGCCGCTGTACAACAATACCAACCCCATTTTTGCACCGGGCATCACGCTTAATCTGAGTTATAAGGCATTCTCTTTAAATACCAACATCCAGGCGCGGTTTGGCGGCAAGGTGTTTTATGACAGCCGTGCCCGTATAGCACCATCGCTTACCCGTAACGTGTTAGACATTTGGAAAGACCGCTGGACGATTGATAACCCGCAAGAGGGCAAGTACCCTCGTCTGGACGATCCGTCGTTAACCCGCAACTCTGATTTTTGGGCGGTTGATGCCACCATGATCCGCATCAATACCATGACCCTGAGCTACCGTGCGCCAACCCGCATCACAAGCAAGCTGGGCATCACCGGCGCCCGTATATTGCTAACCGGCAACAACTTATGGACACTGGTAAACCCCCTGAAGTACAAAGACCCTTACACCTCAAACGCGTATGATTACCCTATTTTGCGCACCTTATCTGTAGGCTTAAGTGTAAACCTTTAATTTTTGAGTAATGATTAAGCAAGTAAAATCTCATATAAAAAAATCTGTTATTGTGCTGGCCCTAACCGCGTGTTTACCGGCCTGTACCAAAGAAGATAAGTTTTTTGACCTGCGCGATACCGCCGGTATTGATGCTGCCATTTGGGACAACGAAGGTTCGGTGCAACTGCAGTTAAACCGCGTATATGATGTGGTTATACCGCAGTTTCCGCTGCAGCTTACGCCCGACAGGTACGGCGTGCACGTAGCCAGCGACGAAAATTATTTTGCGAGCAGCGACGAATGGGCTCGCGCTGCCCTGGGCATACAAGGTGCCCTGGGCAACAACGATGTGCGTTTTGTGGGCAACCGGTACAGCGGCAACGCCGGCGATAACAAGTATTTTGACATTGGTCGTTGTAACGAGGCTATCAAAAATATTCCCTTAGGTGCCATGCCGCAGGCTACCCAGCGTACTTTTTTGGGCCAGTATTACGCCTTGCGCGCCATGACGTATTTTGAACTGGTAAAGGTATATGGCGGCGTACCTCTGATTTTGGAGCCACAAAGGCCTGAGTCGCTGTATATGGGTGGCCGTAAAAGCGCCAAAGAGTGTTTTGATGCTATTTTGAGCGATTTAAATAACGCCATTACCATGCTGGAGGGCTTTAATCCCGGCGATAGCGATGGCCGTGGTAAAATTACCAAGCTGATTGCCACCTGTATCAAGGCAAAAGTTTTGCTTTACTGGGCCAGTCCGCAGTTTAACCCTAACAACGATGCTACCCGCTGGCAAACTGCCTTGCAGGCTAACAAAGAGGCTTATGATGCCAGTGTAGCTGCCGGCAAAAAACTGATGAGCAGCTACGCTGATATTTTCAGGGTAGAAGGTTCCTCCAATACCGAAGCTATTTTGGTGCGCACTTACTCAAGCACTATTGAGCGCCGCGGCCACGATGGCGAGCGCCGCTCACGCCCAAGTTCTGAGGGCGGATCGCCTAACCAGTTTTACATCGCTACCAAAAAAATGCTGGATGCTTACCCCATGCGCGATGGTAACGTGCGCGGTGCATCTACCCAGTTTGCTTATGATGATGTAATGTTTTGGGTAAACCGCGACCCGCGTTTTGAAGCTACCATTGCCTACAACGGCAGCAGCTGGCCGTTAAGTGGTAGCAACAACCGCCGCCAGTGGACCTACAACACCGCTGCCGGCGAGAGCAATGGCAACGGCGTGTACTGTAAACGCTTTACCACACCTGGTTTAGCTGCAGGCAACGTGCAGTACACCAATAACTTTGGCGGCAGCGGCATGGACTGGATTGAGCTACGCCTGGCCGAGGTAATGTTAAACTATGCCGACTGTATGAACGAAACCGGTAACTTGACCGGCGCTAAAGACATGGTGCGCCAGATACGCGTAAGGGCAGGCATTGTGGCCGGCACCGGCAGCAACGATTATGGTTTGGGCGCGGTAACCACCCGCGAGCAGATGCGTACGCTGCTGCTTAACGAGCGGATGGTGGAGTTTGCGTTTGAGAACAAGCGTAATGCCGATTTGCGCAGAACCCGCCAAATGCACCTGCTTACCGGTAACCTTACTAAAATCGAAATTCAGTTAAACTCATCGGCCGATAAAACTACGCTGGAGGCTACCACCAATGGGGTGATGTTTAGAGACAACCTGAATATTAACGATAAAACTACCTACCTGCGTTACTTTAAGCCTTATGTACTGGTTACCAGCAACCAGTGGTCGGCTTATAGCGTGCCTGAGTTTCATTACTTCTACACGTTCCACGATGATTTTGTGAACAACGGCGCCAACATCGATCCTACCATTGGCTGGGCCGGCGGCACGTTCGATCCTTTAAAATAAGTGCAAACGCATCAGGAAAGTGATTTTTAACGATTAAACAATGAAAATTAAAAATATTCAAAAGTTATTGCTCACCGCAGCCGGCATTGTTTTGCTCGGCTCGTGCGCAAAAAAGTCCGACAATATATTTAATATGTTTGGCGACGTAACGGTTACCTTTAACAACCGCAGCCCCTATGCCGTTACCGATTATAAACTGGTGAACGACGGCGACAGCGTGTATGTGGATTATACCATCAATTCGGCCAAGGAGGATATGTACTCGGTAACGGTCGAGCGTTCGGCCGGGTCGTCGAGCGGTATTGAGCGTATTACCACCCGTATTACCGATGATAGCCGCCGCCGCAGCTACTCGGACGTACTGAAACTTAAAATGGCCCGCGATGGTAAAACCAGTTACCGCATTTATGCCATGAACCAGAAGGGAACCTACATTGGCGATGGCTACAAAAACGTGACCATTGAGCAAAGCCCGAGCTATATGATTTACGCCAACCGTAACATCTACCTGCCCGATACGACAACCAAAGTTGCGCCTTCGTTTTTTTCTTTGGCTGAAGGGATGGCTTACAGCTACACCAACGGTGCCGCCAACGCCGCTAAAATAGATTTTGGTATCTGGAGACGCCCCGATGCTAGTGCAACCACGCTGCAATACGTGTATAACCTATACTCTATCAGTGTGCCAACCAACCCTTTCCCGCTGTACGACATCAGTTCGTGGACACCCAAGCGTGCCACCCGTTTCAGCGCGCCGGTAACCTCGCAAACCAATAACTTTTTATACACCGCGGTATCAGGTTCGGCCATCGAGGCTTTGGCCAAAGCCCGTACCATTAACCTGCTGGCTACGGCCGGCACCACGGCATCCAACGGTTTGGTGGCTGGCAGCGCTGTATTCTTTCTAACGCCCGAGGGCAAATACGGTATGCTGCAGATCAATTCTATCACTACCGATTACGACCGCAAACCATACATAAACGTAAGCGTTAAAATGCAGCGATAAAAAAACGAGTGGTTAGGCAGGGTAGGGCGCAAGCCCGCCCACTTTAACTAAAACAGGGCGGCGGCATTATAACCTAACCGTCAGCACCGAAAAAAACAAATCCAGGTAACCCGGCAAGGCAACAAGCCGGGTACCTTCAAGATCATGCCGGCGCCCGTGCAGGGCCTCTTCATCCTTGCACCGCCCGGGCAGTTGTTCAATAATTGGATGGCGTGCGGCTCTAGTAGCCGCACGTTTTTTTGTTGGGGATGAGTCCGTGAGTCGGATGAGACTGTTGAGTCCGTGAGTGAAGGAAAGCCAATGGGTGAATGATGCCAATGAGTGAATGAGTGAGTGGTGAATGAGTGAGTAATTCTCCAACTTGTCATGTTGAGTGATAGCGAAACATCTTGATACTTGCGACCAGCGAACAGGCACGTTAAATTCTTATTATTGTTAATCCAAGTGGGTAGGGTGTCTTAGCGTAATTATCTTGCTAACTAAAAAGCTTTGATAAAGGTTAGCGAAGATGCCGATATGATATTGCAAATGTCACATATTTATTATTTGGCTTTTGTTTAAATTTAATCCCGAAATTATACAATGCACCTATCTTAGCTGGATATGTTTAATGGCGATTTAATTACAAATACCTACCTCGAGGCAGTAAATGGGCTTTCAAAAAAAGTTTTGGAAAATTGCGAAAGCTGGTATCAATATGTGCTCAATTTGCCTGTTAAACAACAGGTGTCTTACACCGTGGTTTTATTCGATAGTCAGGTTAACAATGGCGGGTTCCATCAGTATTTTTATAACTCCTATGGGATGTTCGCTCAACTCGCTGTCAAAAACTTAAATTTAATTAATAGCCATAGGAGGGCAGAAATGCTGAAGACTGCGCTGAATAAAGTTAATGATGAAAACTTAGAGGATAAGTTATTCAGACAGGCAATTTTTCACCAGCATTTACTCAAGATTGTGGAATTTGATGATGAACTATTCTATTTCTTTAATCAATTAGACTATCAATATTACAATTACGACGAAGATTTAAATTCTTTACTAGAGGCTTATTTACTTAAAGAATAAAATGAAATTAAAGCACATCAACTGCTTAAGAACTGGCTTTGCGCTGGTAATGTATACTAAATGAACTTATCCGTCCCCCAATTCACTAGCAAAAAACTTCAGCAAGAACTAACACACTACCCGCACAACGATCGCTTTTTTACCGGTGACGGCTCACGCCGGCAAGATTATTTTTGCGCTAATGCCTGTGTGATAGGTTTTGGCATGGATGCCGATGCTGCGCCGCTGGATGATATTCCGCCACAAACTAAAGGCTTATACCTGTACTACGGGGCAGGCATAAAAAGTCTGCTGGCCGAAATCTTGCACACACCAGTTGCAGCTAATCTCGAGTATCTTACTATTGGGATCACTCATCACCATAGCGATGATTATGCTGATTACAGCGCCATCTCCAAACTACTATCAAACGTACATTTGCCCAAACTAAAGCGGCTGGAGTACGGCATTGACGAGCCCATTGCCAACACGCCTTGCATTTATGGTAATCTGGGTGATATTACCAGCGCACTAAAAAACATGCCCAACCTGGAAGAATTGTTCCTGTACGGAAATTTCAGCCTCACTGAACCTATTGATTTGCCGCAACTTATTACGCTCGAAACTCTTCAAAACGACATAGGGACCAACATCAACGGCGGAAAAATCAGCAACCATACCCTGCAACATTTACTCACCTCAAAGTTCGAATCGTTAAGGTTATTGTCGGTTAATTTATTATTCAATGATAACTTACACGAGTACAGTCTGCCCGAAGCATTTTTAAAAGGCGAAAGCACACCCGGACTCAAAAGCCTGGAACTGTGCGGGAAGTTTGTAGCTGGCACAACATTACAGATTAGCCGCAGCCCGTTTTTCTCCCGGTTTGTGCGACTGAATATCCAGATTGATAACCTCCAAGCACCCTGAAGGGAAAAGCCCCCCGGCCCCCTAAAGGGGGAGTGGAAGAGACGTCTCGGGGATTATCACCTTAATCAAGTCGAAAGAAAAGTAATAACTTGCGATGCATTTATTAATGGCAAAGTAAATATAAGTTTCATGGAGAACTGGTACAGCAACAGAAGAATAGAATACGAATTGTCACAATTGCCTGGTCGTTATCACTTTTTTATCGGTGAACGCAGTCGTAAAGAACATGACTTTTATTGTGCTGATGCCTGCGTATTAGGTGATCCGTCATTCCCGGAAAATGGAAGCTCTATCGACGGTATACCGTTTGAAACGAGGGGCTTGTATATGTATTATGGTGCGGGCATTAAAAACCTGCTGGCAGAATTGTTTAACACCCCGATATCGGCTAAACTGGAATACCTTACCATTGGCATCACTCACAATAATGCTAAAGATTATGCAGATTACAGCGAAATATCGAAGCTGTTGTCGGGTCGCAAGTTTCCAAATCTTAAACACTTTGAATATGGTATTGACGAGTTAATTGTGAACGAGTCGTGCATTTACGGCAACCTGGGCGATATAACCGAGGTGTTAAAAAACATGCCCAACCTGGAGACGCTTTCTTTGTACGGAAATTTCCGGTTAACCGAACCGGTGCCGTTGATCCGGTTAAAAACATTGTTCATCCAGATGGACGATCCTGCTACCCACATCAACGGCGGCAAAATTACCAATGACACCTTACAGCATTTGCTCAAATCAACGTTGCCATCGTTAACCTATATTGATGCAGACTTGTCTTTTAACGACAAATTATATGAGTACACTTTACCCGACGAATTTTTAAACGGTCAAAGTGCCCCCGCGCTTAAAACCCTCGAATTATTCGGAAATTTTATGGCCGGTGCGAAGCTTAAAATCAGTCAGAGCCATTTTTTAGCTCAATCGGTAGATGTAGAAGATCATACGCATGAGCCGGAAGGAAGCCCCCCAACCCCCTGAAGGGGAAAGCCCCCCAGCCCGCTAAAGGGGGAGTTGAAGAGAAGTGCGCGGCGGTATCAAACTCCGGAAAATGTTATTGAAAATATTGCATCAGCGTATATCAAAAAAAACTCCAATTTTACCGGTATACTACGGCTTACAGCTATTGCATCACATCAGCCAATGAATTTTAAAATTAAGTTTCCGGGAGGTTACCGGGTGTCAGATATCGAAAATGACAACCTGGATGTTAATGTTATTTTACCTGGCGGCGAGGTTTACTTTGGATGCCTTTTTACTTTAGCTAACATCAGGCAGTTAATGGAGCAGGAAGGCGATCATGCTTTTTGGGCTACCGACATGATAGTGGTCAGCAACCTGACCCGGCAAACCATCAGCAAAGCCATCCAGGAATTGATAGATGACGGATACCTAACACAGGCCTTCACCCATATCGGTCACATCAGCCGTGTTTATTCTGCCTATACCACTTATGAGGATGTGCCGTGCTGCATTTTACGGGTGGTGTTGTAGATTTCGGTTTGAAGTTAGTGTAAGGAATATGAATGCTTACCCGCGCGTCATGCTGATGCATATCAGCATCTCACTTGCTGAGTAACAAATTGGCAGCCGATGGACATGCCCCTCTTTTGGCGCAAGTCTTATTGCTTGGGGGGCAAGCAAGAGCCTGACTTGTGCTTGTTGGTTAATTCTCATACAAAATCGCTTCCTATGTCCGAAGCACAAGTCAGGCTTGCCCGCACGGCAGCTGCACTAAGACTTGCGCTAAAAATGCTTAGGCTTGAGGGTGGTTTTCATCAATACCAGACATTGCAAAGAAATTGACGATGTTTGGTAAAACATCCACCAAGGGTTTCAAAATAAAGAATTAATCGTGGACATGTTGGATGATAATTAAATAACCATTAGAACTTCAAACCATAAGTTATGTTCAAAATATTGATTGTATCGGGTTGCTTTGCGGTATCATTCCAAACAAAAGGAGGTGATAAGTCACCGGGTTTGACAAATGTAACCGATGATAGTAAAGTTGCAGAATGTAGCAAAAGTAGTATTGCAATACATGATTTATTGGTACGTCAAAAAACTCAATCTGGATTAAAAACTGATACTGAGTATACAGAACAGCTGACTGAATTTTCAGAGTTGCCGGCGGAAATGGATGGCTGCAGTTGTAACTTTTCGTTGTCAAAAGCCGCTTATCATAAAGGGCGTTATATTTATGTTAATGATTATGCGAATACCTCTTTTGTATTCATTAATCATAAGCTTCAAAAATTTACGCTCATCAATCACAACCCTGAAACGAATACTTTTTTATATCATGGCAATGTATATACTTTAAAAATTGTGGTTACTAAAGAAGTGCAATCCGGAAATGAAGAAAGGTTGGTGCAAGGAGTTGCAACGCTGTTTAAAGCCAAAAGATTGATGGCAAAGAAAATTTTTGTTGGCTATTGCGGCTGTTAACGGGATGCTTGTTAGCTAATTTATAGCCAGAGGCAAGTGTTATCACCAACCTCCCGCCGGACAGGAAATAAACGATGCTTAAATATCAACCAAAACCCGCCGTCAAAAAGCCGGGCACGGAGGACGGTGTTGCCTTTTAAATTGTTATATTGAACGCATGCACTAAACCCACGCTTCATGACTCATCAAACTGCTGTAAACCACCGCCCATATCTGGCCTTTGGCTTTGTCATAACTGCCTTTTTAACTATTATCTGGCTAGTCAAATCGCCCGTATTTCACCAGAACCTGTCGGCATTATCGGCCGCCATTACGGTGGATTTATTGTTGACTATACCGCTCGTCTATGCTTGGCTTATTCGCAAAACCAGGGTGAGCAAGTTCACCATCGCACCGTTGGTGATGGCGGGCATGTTTTCGGCGTCGTACATGGTACCGGCCGGGCATCAGCAATGGCTGCAACTCTTTAAACTCTTTGGTTTTCCGCTGATGGAAATGGCCTCGTTAACGCTGGTGGTGCGCAAGTTTATGGCCGTGCGCAGACAGTTTAGTCAAGGCTGCGCCGCCGGTGACGACTTTTTTGATGTGTTGAAAAAAGCCTGTTATGCTACTTTGCCGCGTATGCTGGCTGCGGCATTAACATCCGAAATTTCGGTTATTTACTATGCCCTCATCAATTGGAAAACCTACAAGCCCGCCCTAAATCAGTTTACCTATCATAAAAACAGCGGCACGCCGGCCTTGATGGGCTGCCTTATTTTCCTGATTTTAATTGAAAGCGCGGCCATGCACCTGCTGGTGACTCGGTGGAACGCTACGGCTGCCTGGATACTGTCTGGTCTTAGTTTATACACTGCGCTGCAATTTTTCGGCTACGCGCGGTCGCTCAACAAACGGTTTATTACTATAGATGGCGAACAGCTCGAGTTGCGTTACGGCATTATGGCCCAAACCCATATCCAAGTACATCATATTGACCTGGTGGAGCTGTCGGGCCGTGACGTGCCTGCCGATGCCAAAACCCGCAAACTGTCGCCGTTGGGGCAGTTGGAAAGCCACAAAGTGATTCTGCACTTAAACCGCGACCACGTGTTGCACGGCCTGTTCGGCAAGCGGTACCGTATCCGTGCCCTGCTGCTGCATGTTGACCAACCGGAACGTTTTAAGACTGCACTGGATGCCCCCCAATCCCCTAAATGGGGAGTAACCCCACCCTAACCCTCCCCAAAGGGGAGGGAACAATGTCCGTCGCTGCCGCAAGCCTCCTGGCTTGTGGCCTAACAAGTCATTTAAACGCTCCCCCTTTAGGGGGCTGGGGGCTTTCAGCCTGAGCGCGGTGTTATTACCGAACTCCAGCAAGACCAGAGCGACGGTTGGAATAATATCCAACCTTACGCTGTAAATAGCAAAATATATACTTTTGATACCTAAGCGAAATAACTGAGTTAACTAAGACATTTACAATTATTTACCTGACCCACAATCTTATGCTAATTGAAATACTCATTTTCATCCTATTTATTTTGATATACTGCCTGTTGTTTTTTAATTGTAAAAAATATAGGCTGAAAAGACAAGGTATCAGTGTAACTGTAAAGGTGGTATCAGTTACAAAAAAAATAGGTTAAAGGGCGATGGCACCTTCGCAGTGCCCATATACGAAATAGCGTTTGAGTGGGAGCAAACGCCGGGTAAATTAAAAACGGTCTGTCATGCATTTGATGCCTACCAGGAGTTGCCGAAACCCGGAGAACTGGTTACGTTGCTGGTAGATCCCAAAAAAACTGATTATTACTGCATCGATGACAGGTGAGTATCCAGCCTTATGGCCGGTCTTATTATCGTCGGTGTTGGGCTGAATAAAAACTTCGAGCGGTTGTGCATGTCCTTCGTCGGCATGACGGGTGTGTGTGATTGCGTATAATTCGTCGCTGCAATCTTTGCCCACAGCACCAATCATCGTCCAGGCAAAATAGCCGTCCGGCCTGTCGTCGCAGCAACCATGTAATTACGATGCTGTCTGCTCTAAAGCAGCACCTGGTAAGAGGTTTAAAACGTCACTAGCCGTTTCTTCCTGCTCTAAAAAGTACATTTTCATGGCACCTTTGTTTTTGGCTTCGATTTCGCCGCGGTAAGTAAAGGCAAAGCTGTCTTTTACCAGATTATAAGTAGTTTCTGATACGTTGATTTTGCCCGATACCGAGTTTTGTTCCATGCGGGCCGCGGTGTTTACGGTATCGCCCCAAATGTCGTAGGCAAACTTTTTAACACCCACAATGCCCGCCACCACGCTGCCCGAGTGTATGCCGATGCGGATGTTAAAGGTTTTATCGCCCAGGCTGGCTTTGCGCTCGCGTACAAAAGCGGCAATCTCCAGGGCGGCTTTTACCACGTTTTCGGCATGCAGGTCGTCGGCGTTGGGCAGGCCGCCTACGGCCAAGTAAGCATCGCCAATGGTTTTTATTTTTTCAATATGATGCGCCGAAATAATTTTATCAAAAGCCATAAAGCAATAGTGCAGCTCGGCCACCAGTTGCTCGGGCGTAAGTTGCTGGCTTACGGTGGTAAAGTTTACAAAATCGGTAAACAGCACGGTTACCTCATCAAACAGGCGGGCATTGGCGCTGCCTTTTTCCTTTAGTTCTTCGGCCACATCGGCAGGCAAAATATTGAGCAGCAAATGCTCTGAACGTTGTTTTTCGAAAGATATGCGCGTATTAGCCTCGCTTATTTCGGCGTTGGCTTTGGTGAGTAGCCTGTTTGACCGGCGCTGGTTAAGGTAATTTTTACCGATGACGAAAGAAAGCAGCAAAAGCCCGCCGATGCCCGCCATAAACAGGCGGCTACGGCTTTGCTGGGCACTGATTTCGCTTTTTTGCAACAACAGGGTGGTTTCGCTTAATTTTTGAGCCTGCCGGGCGGCGCTCAGTGCCTGCTCCCTGGCTTTGCGTTTGCCCTGCTCAAGTTGCAAAAAGGCCTGCGTTTTTAAAAAGTTTAACCGCTGCAAATCTTTCTCCTTATTAGCCAGGGTAAGTTGTTGCCGGTTTAATAACAAGGCTTGTTTTTGCTGGGTGGCAATCAGCGTTTGCCGGTCAAGCTCGGCTTTGGCTCGCTGCTGCTGCAGCTTCAGCGAATCCTCGGTGTGGAAGTGCTTGGATTCGGTCACAATCTTTGCATACTGTTGGCTGTTGCGTACCCGCGCCAGGCTATCTTTCAAGGTTACATAGCGGGTAAAGGCGGCGTATGCTTTGGGATAGTCTTTCGTTTTTTCGTAGAGTAAGCTCAATTCCTGGTAGGTATCCCTGTAAAGAATTGCGCTCGAGTCCCTGCTTTTTACCTTAGCTATCAATTGCAACGACTCTTCGAGGTAAGATTGCGCCAGGGCGTAACGCCGAGCCGGGTCAATGCCGGCCTTCATTAAAATATCGTCGGGGGCATCGCGGTAAATACTACCCAGTGTTCCGACAACACCAATGTTTTTGCTGGGCAGTGCTTTTTGCAAGTAAGCTAAGGCGTTGGTGTAGTCTTTTTGGTTATAATAAATCCAGGCAATGGTATTGTAACGATCTTCTAGTTGAGTTTTGGTTGCCGTACGGGCCGTTAGCTCTAATGCGTTGAGGCTGGCTTTTAAGGCCTGCGGGTAGTCTTTGCGGTCAAAATGTAAGGCAGATAGCCTGTCGAGCAAATCAACCGTGTGCGGGAAGTCGCCCACCTTTTTTAGCATGCGCAATGCATCGTTATAATAAAATAAAGCCTGTGTGGTATCGCCTATTACATGATGCACGTAGGCCAGGCTGAGTGTTAAACTGGCAGACGAGGCATCCTCAGGCAAATGGCGACCCAGGTCTACCGCTTTTTGGTAATACCGCAACGCCGTTTTTAGATCGCTCTTCATCGACAAGTATACACTGCCAAGATTCTGATTAAGCCGCCGAATGCTGTTTCGGTCGTTTAGTTGCGTGTAGCCCACCAAAGCTGCTTTGTAATAACGTATAGCTGTAGTATCGTTTTTGGCGACGTAATAGGACGCTAAATAAAACTTAGCCAATGACGAGTTGAGCAGGGATATACCAGGTAAGCTTAACGCTTTGGAATAATATTGATAGGCCCGGTCAGGATTGCCTGCCTGGTGGTAATCATACCCGGTAGTTAATAACGACTGGCAGCGCAGGTTTACATCTGCCAGGGCTTGTACACGTGCCAGGTACTTGTCGGCCGCGGCATAATCTTTTTCACTAAACCTCAGCGAGCGCATCAAATCATTAGTGAGGCAAATATATTTCGGTACGCCCAGTTTTTCGGCCAGGGCCACGCCCTGCAATAAGTATTCGGCAGCTTTGGGCGATTTTAGCTTTTTGTATGTGCTCCCCAAGCGTGCCAAAATGGCCACTTTGGCGGTGTCTTCTTTAGCGGTTTTGAGTCGGCCCAGCAGGGAGTCGATACGTGCCTGCCCGGCTTTTTGAGCGCACACCAGCCCCGGTAACATCACCAACCATAGGAGCAGTAATTTAAGGTGGGGGTAATTGTTTTTGGCCAGCATTGCGCAGATTTAAGTCGCTCTAATATAAGCATATCTGCAGGGTTTTTGCAAGTAAATGTAAAATATTGAAGGAGTTGAGAAGTCGGTAAGTCAGTCGAATCGGTGGATGGGCAATGAGCGACTAGAAGCCAATGAGTGAATGATAGAATGAGTGAATATCCCTCAGCGCGTTATTGCGCGGTTAGGCCTACGTCTCTAATTAGTTTCAATTGCACAACTGCATATCAAAGTTTCAATCATTCTATCACTAACTCACTGAATCTTGGCTGGCGTAAACACGGGCTGACCGTAGTCGGGGATAATAAGCTTACCCCTTAATTCAGGGAATACTGCCCACAAGGTTGCTTCGTCTTTGTTTTTGGGGTTGATGAAGTACCAGTGCTGCCCCGAGTCTTCGCTCACGGCCAGCGTGCTCGATTTAGCCGAAAGCGTACCGCCGGGCACCTGCAGCACCATAGTTTGCGGTACCATCGAGTAATGCAGCCGGCCAATTATTTCAATATCGCCCGGAACGCCAATGGTAAAGCTTTTAATGGCGATGCCCTGGCTTTGCATCTGCTTAAAATTTTTTTTAACAACACTCATCAAACTATCTTTACCTCCACCGGCGGCAATAATTTTAGGGTGGGTGTAAGCCAGTACAGTCTCAAAATCGCTTTTAACAGTAGCTTCACCAATTTTTTGTACGCCCGCTGTAATCTGTTCCCGCTGCTGGGCAATGGTTTGGGCTATTGATGGGAATGTAAACGGTAAGATGAATAGCAGTAATAAGGACAGGCTTTTCATAGCCCGAAAGATAGCAAGACAACCGCAATTTTTATTATTTTTAGAAAACAAAGCAACATGAACCTTACTCTTCCTTTAAAACCTAACCGCTTGGAGTATTTAATTATCTTATCGTTTCTGATCGTATCTCAATTTTCCTGCAAGGCGCAGCCTTACACCCCGCTCAGTCTTACCCAAAAAATATTCTCGGCAGACAGTTTTCCCGACCTCAAAAAATACTGTATTGATGAGTATCAGGGCAGCCCCAACGGGCATGATTTTCCGCCCGATGCCAGGGTTGAATGTACGCTACTGGCTCAAAACAAGCAAACTGCCGTGGTTAACGTGAGCCTCACGAAAAGCGGCCAAACGTATGATATGTATCTGCACTTAAAAAAAGATTCGGTCTGGAAAGCGGCGGCGTTCCGTGCCCTGGCCCTAACCGGAATGATTGAACAAATTAACCAGTATTTGAAGTCGCTTAGCCCAAAACAGGTAGACAGCATGGTTACCGCACCAGGCAAAACCGGCAAGCTTTTTACCAGCAGGGCCGAATACGAATTTATGCTGGGCAACACCTCACTAACCTTAGCGTCAGATTCGCAGCTGGTAGCTCATTTTAAAAAAAACAAAGCGGCGTTTGAAACACTGAAAGACAACATGCTCAAGAACGGTATTTTACGCTCGGATGTTGGCGTAAAACGGATGAAGAACCCGGCTCCGATGATGAAGCGATTGAAAGCGTTATACATCGAAAATGCATTTCGCGAGCGGACGGAAGTACCCCATAACATTAACTTTTTAATTGGCGGCATCACCGATAACAGTGTAGGCTACCTATACGTACCCAACGAGCGCGATGTGCCCGAAATGTCGCCAAGCGATTATATTATGGTTCGCAAAATAGCCAACGGGTGGTATTTATATAAAACTACTTAATCAAAAACCGCAGTTTGACATCAAAAAAAACGCCCCCTGTTACACTACTGCCTCACCCCACGTACAGGCAATAAAAACAATGAAACATTTAACTACCTTATTACTAACTGTATGTTGCCTGCTTGGTGCAGCCTGTAAAAAAGAAAGCAGTCCCTCGTCTATTGTAGGGCGATGGAAGCTCAGCGAAACTTATTTTAGCCCTGGTGGACCCAGCTATTGGCATCCTGTTACCGATAAAAAATCGGTAGAATTAGCCGAATTTAAAGCCGATGGTACTTACAGCAGCAGCAATACGCTGGCTTTTGACCGTTATGAAGTAAAAGATAGTGTAACGCTGGTTCTGTTCTCATCAGTAGTTACCACGCAGCCTAAATACTTCTATCGCTATAAACTCACCAATAATTCGTTGGAGCTTAGCCCAACCGCTCCGATTGTGTGTTATGAGGGATGTGCAGCCAGATATACCCGGACAAAATAGTTACTGTAGTTTTTAGAAAATGTGTTGATGAAAATCTTCATTCACAGCACATTTATAATATAATCCAACAATGAAACCGCCCGGTAAATTTCAGGCGGTTTTGATATTTGTTTATTGGTATATGGTGATGCCGGATTTATCCCGTCACCTTCAGGCTGTCAATCAAATTATCTTTTAAACTAAAGTGAAACTGCAGCACCAACGGGCTGCCGGGAAAAGTGCCGGAGACCTCGGTAGTGAGCGTTCCGTTTGTTCCCGATTGTTCGTATTGCAAAGGCATCATCACCGAGCGGTATTTCTGGTTCGACTCCTCAATCCACCGGTAAATTTCGGGTTTGCCGGTATGGGTTTTGCCTTCGTCGTGCACCGTGGCCAACTCGGTAAAACAATCCGCATACGCCTTGCTGTCAAAAGTATTTTGCGCCTCTACCAGGCGCGCAATAATGAGTGGTAATTCCATAATATATTAATTATGAGGTGTTAAATAGTGGGGATAGTGCCGCCGTCAATTACAAAATCAGACCCGCTCAGGTAGCCGGCCCGCGGCGAGGTCAGAAAGCCCACCAGTTCGGCCACTTCGGCAGGTTCGGCCGGGCGGCCGGCGGGTATGCCGCCCAATGCGTTCATCACACTCTGCCGCGCTTCTTCAATGGTGCTGTTGGCGCTCTGCGCAATCCGCTCCAAAAAGTGCTTGGTATTATCGGTGTTAATCCATCCCGGCGATACGGTGAGCACCCGCACGCCTTTAGCCGTTACCTCTTTAGCAAGGCCTTTGCTGTAATTAATCAGTCCGGCCTTGGCAGCCGCATACGGCAGCGTGGCATCATACAACGGCAGCCGCCCCTGTATCGAGGCAATGTGAATAATTACGCCGCTGCCCCGCTCCAGCATCTGCGGCAAAAAAGCCCTGTCGAGCCTAACGGGTGCCAGCAGGTTGGTACTTATGGTGCTTTCCCAATGCTCATCAGTCAGCACCGCAAATCCACCGCCCGGGGTTTCGGAGGCGCCCAGGTTGTTAATCAAAATATGCAGCCTGCCGTAGCGGCTCAATACCTGCCGGGCAACCTCGTTTGCCGCCTCGCGCAAGCTAAGGTCGGCCGTGATGAAGTGCAGGTCGGGGTCGGGTTGGTGGGGTTGGTTGCGGGCGGTAATAATAACGGTTGCCCCGGCTAATTTTAAGCGTTGGGCAATGGCTTGCCCGGCGCCTTTGGTGCCACCGGTTACCAGGGCTATTTTGCCGGCTAATTCATTGCTGTAATTCATTTGCTGTTGTATCATGGTTTTTGTTTTGTGCAAATTTCGGCAGTAGGCCGGTATGCTGCAATTACGGGTTTACGAATCGGATAGGGACAAATTGGTCCGTATTGCCCGGTTGCAACGCCTGTTGTATATTTGTATTGATGTACGTAAAAAAGATTGTTCCGACGCTTAATTGCGGGCTCGACCTCGTTGGCGAGGTACTGTACGGCAAGTGGAAAATCCGCATTTTGTGGTTTATACACCAGGGCCACCTGCGGCCCAGCGAACTGCAGCGCAAAATACCGGACATTACCCGCCGGGTGCTGAATGTGCAACTGAAGGAAATGGAAGACCATGAACTGGTGACCAAAACCATTTACCCGGTGATGCCCCCTAAGGTAGAGTATACACTTACGGATTTTGGCCAAACGCTCATCCCCCTAATTGGCGCCATTGGGCTTTGGGGCGACGAACACCAGGACCGCCTGCGCCGGGTGATATTAAAGCACAACGCCATTGCCGCGGGCAAACCTGAAAATGCTGAATTAGTATAATTGCCCGCTATGATGGTGCGTTATTGCTTGCTGGTCGTTACCCTATTGCCAGGTTTTGTTTTAAATGATTGATTTTGCTGTAGATATGACCGACAGCCCCCACCAGACAAGGTGACAATTGTTAATTATCACGACTACAGGCTTAGCAACTACGACCCGACTTATAATTGGTATGGCAGTTTTTAATTAAATCTACTTGAGTTAATTAAATCTAAATCAACTTTGCCTGCTTTTCACCTCACAAAAACTGGCGTTATAAGTGGGTGATTACGTTATGGTGTAAAGGCAAGTCTGCTTAAGCCTGTTCACTGCTGTCGTCTCTCGTAAACTTAAAGCAAAGCACGTATAAAAACAAAAGCTCGAGGTCGGCTTCGTCGTCAAGTACGGTGAGTATGTAAGTATCGCCATGGGTATACTCCAATGATGCTCTGTAAATGTAAATCCGTGCAATTTCGTGATGGGCATCCTGCACCACGTACTGGCTGGGGCTGTGCCATACTATTTGGATGCTACGCAGATCGTCGTACAGGGCTATTTTAAAAAACGAGGGGTAGTCGGCCCGCAGGGTAACCGGCAGCATATGGCCTTTTACCTCAATGATGCCGCTATTACTCGCAAACCAGCTTGTTGAGCTTTGCTGCCAGCCAATGGTAAAGGTTTTACCTGACTCAACTTCGGTATACGATAAGGTGCTGCCAAACCAGCTCACCGACTTCATGGTAAAACGGCGCACCGGCTGGTTAATAGGCTTGGTGATGGATAAGCCTGCCGAAGAAGTGTCGAATTCGAATTTGAGCATATTGTGATTTTGAATTTTTATAAGGCCATTGTTGACCATCAGGCGACGGTTTGCTAAACCGCCATTAACTCAGGCCAATGCGGTGGTTGAGCTGTTCGGACGGTGTTTGATAGATGATTTCGGCAGGTATTTGTAAATGCTCCAACTGCCGGTTGTCAACGTGTTGCTTTTGTTGTTTTACAAAATCGGTAATATCCTCAATAAGCGTGGTTTGTGTGATAAAGTGTTGTAAAACTTCGCCTTTGAGGCCCAGTTGTATAGCCCGGCGTTCCATTTTATGGCCCAGGGCATCGTGTTCGGGGTCCCACTGCAACCTTACGGGTTTGGCAGCCAGTTGTTCCTGCCAGGCTTCGCGGTTAGCATAGCTTTCGGCCGTAAAAGAGGAGTGGACTGCTTGTTGCAAAATCTCCACGAAGGTTGTTTTGGGCAGGTGCAGCGCCAGCACATGTTCTTGGTTTTCTTTACCCGCCCAGCCCGAGCGGTACATCATCCACAAAAAATTGGTTTTAATCCACGACATGCGGTTCAAACCAAATTCGGGTCCGCCCAGTTGCTGATGCTCTACCGCATAACGGGCAATCCCCGGCTTGTAGGCCTGGTAAACCACCATCTGGTCGGCATACTGATAAGCCACGATGTGCCGCCCCGACGAAGGTAAGTCGGCAAGTGCCTGGTGGTAATGTTTAAGTGTTAAATTCATATACCAACCAAGATAATTGATCTGCGCTTAAAATGATAATCTGTATTTTGGAAATTGCCGGGCGGCTAAGGGGAATTTATTTCTTCCCCCAATTATGCTGAAGGTCGGCGCTTTACAAGGCTGGTTTACAGATTTGCTAATTACGCGTTCATCACTTAGCATGTGGGATGCTGATATGCATCAGCATGACGGGGGAAAGACTAAGATTTCAGCTTGAAGTCGGTGTTAACACAGTAGGAGTTGGGCAGAATGAAAAAACTCACGCAGTCATGCTGAATTTATTTCAGCATCCCACCAGGCAGGTTCACCTTTATACGTGTTTGTATGAAATTTCGCTACTTAGCGTGTGGGATGCCGACCTTCGTCGGCATGACGGCGGGGATAAGGACGTCCTCCCGACACCTATGATATTCTCACCCACCCCCTCGCCAGACAGCAAATATCTGGCTGGCAAAAATACCAGCCAGACTCAACAAAATCCGCCTTACACAACACTCTCCACACTAATTTTCTCGCGGGCTTCCCTCGCTGCGGTTACCATGTTTTGGAGGGCGGCTTTGGTTTCGGGCCATTTGCGGGTTTTTAGGCCGCAATCGGGGTTTACCCAAAGGTTTTCGGCAGGCAGTAGGGTGGCGGCTTTGGTGAGCAGGGCTACCATCTCGTGGGTGGTGGGCACGCGGGGCGAATGGATATCGTATACGCCCGGACCAATCTCGTTAGGGTAGGCAAAATGCGCAAAGGCATGCAGCAGTTCCATTTGCGAGCGCGACGTTTCGATGGTAATTACGTCGGCATCCATGGCTGCAATATGCTCAATAATGTGGTTGAACTCGCTGTAACACATGTGGGTATGTATCTGCGTTTGGTCGGCTACGCCACTGGCGGTTATCCTGAAGGCGGCTACAGCCCAACCAAGGTAATGCGCGTGTTTGGCTTTGCGCAGGGGCAAGCCTTCGCGTATGGCGGCCTCGTCAATCTGGATAATGCCGATGCCGGCTTTCTCTAACGCCAGTACTTCATCGCGGATGGCTAAGGCAATCTGGTTGGTAGTGGCCTCGCGGGGCTGGTCGTCGCGTACAAACGACCATTGCAAAACAGTTACCGGTCCGGTTAGCATGCCTTTCATCAGCTTTGGGGTTTGCGCGGCGGCAAAGGTTATCCAGCGCACGGTCATGTCCTGCGGGCGACTTACATCGCCATAAATTACCGGTGGCTTTACGCAACGGCTGCCATAGCTTTGCACCCAGCCATTCTGGGTAAACAAAAAGCCGTCCAGTTGCTCGCCAAAATACTCCACCATGTCGTTACGCTCAAACTCGCCGTGTACCAGCACGTCTAAACCAAGTTCTTCCTGCCAGCGTATCACTTCAATGGTGGCCTCCTCAATGGCTTTTTCGTATTGCTCAATAGTAAGTTCACCTTTTTTTAGCCTGGCGCGTAATCTACGGATGTCGTCGGTTTGCGGAAACGAACCAATGGTAGTGGTAGGGAAGGCCGGCAAATTAAAACGCTGGCGGTGCAATTGCTGGCGCACCGGGAAGGGGCTTTTGCGCAATGCATCGGCGCCGGTAACGGCGACTACCCGCTCTTTAACCGCTGGTTTATGCACCTTGGCCGACCTGCGCCGGCTGTCCATAGCTGCCTGGTTGGCCGCCAACGGGGCATCATCTCCCTGCGCAATCTGTTTAAGTTCGGCTACCTCCTGCAGTTTCTGTTGGGCAAAGGCCATCCAGTTTTTTATTTCTGGGTCGATAGCGGTTTCATCGTCCAGGTTGATAGGGCTATGCAGCAGCGAGCACGACGGCGCAATGATGACGCGATTAGTGCCTAATTGTGCTACCGCTTTATTAATGAGTTGCAGCGAGCGCTCGTAATTGTTTTTCCATACGTTGCGGCCATCAACCACACCCAACGAGAGGATGAGGTGGTTGGGGAGGAGGGCCAGCACCTCGTCCAGCTGCTCGGGTGCACGCACCAAATCGATGTGCAGGGCCGCAACGGGCAGGTTTACGGCCAGGGCAGTATTGTCGAGCAGGGCCTCAAAATAAGTGGCCAGCAAAATTTTGATGCCGCTTACCCGGTTGGCTATGGAGCGATAAGCATATTCAAATGCTTCTTTTTCTTTGTTGGATAAGTCGAGCGACAGGCAGGGTTCGTCCAGTTGTATCCAGGCAGCGCCCTGCTGCTTAAGGCGATTAATGATTTCGACGTACAAAGGCACCAGTTTTTTGATGAGGTCGATGCGGTCAAAATCGACCTCTTTTTCTTTACCCAACAGCAGGTAACTTACCGGGCCCAGCAATACCGGTTTAGCCTTTTTGCCCAGTTGTTGCTGCGCCAGGGTAAACTCACTAAATATTTTTTCGGAAAACAGTTTAAACTCCTGATTGGCCGTAAACTCGGGTACAATGTAGTGGTAATTGGTATCCAGCCATTTGGTCATTTCCATAGCGTTAATGTCCAGTCCGTCTTTCTGATAGCCGCGAGCCATGGCAAAATACACGTCAATCTCACTGTTGCCCGCAACGCCGGTTAGCACCGGTGTATAACGCTGGGGGACGTTACCTAACAGCAAACTGGTATCCAGCACCTGGTCGTAAAAGCTGAAATCGTTACAGGGGATGAGGTCAAGCCCGGCATCGAGTTGGGTTTGCCAGTTCTCCGTTTTTAGGGTGCGGGCCACCTGGTTTAATTCATCGGCGCCAATTTTGCCTGCCCAATATTGCTCGCAGGCTTTTTTGAGTTGTCGGCGGCTACCCATACGCGGGTAGCCCAAATTTTGAGTTAACATGTGCTCAACTTTTTTAATGGTGAATAATCATTACAAAAAGTTCTTCATCAACTTACCGGTGCTGTGCGAAGATGCCTGGAGAGCCCTGTTTAACCTTGCGGACAAGGCGTACTTATCCTATTAGCCCGCACAGCGGACCCTGGATTAAACATTGAACTGACTCAAGCCTCAAATCGCGAAAGCATTGTCAATACAGATAAGGCAGGTATCCTGGCTGGTAACAGTTCTTGTCGTCCTTCCCGCCGCCTAGCAGTGGACTACGTGGACAAGAACCCTGATTGGTTACTTACAGTTGCGCGACAGCTGGCGATTTGCACACCATTCCCTTTTCATTTACCGCTAAGTAAAACCTCATCTGATGATTAAAAGTATAAAGAACCTGGCGGACCTTAAAGTAGTTTAAAGTGCTATACAAATGTATAGATTGATATATTGAAACTATCGAATGATAAATAATAGGATAAATGTGCTAAAGAAATGTATATATATGGCGTATTAATCTTTTAAGCGTATATCTTTGACAGGCAAACAGCGATTTAAACTATGGAAGCACTGGACGAAACTGATTTGAAGTTGTTGAGAATACTCGGAAACAACTCGAGTTTTACCATTAAAGAACTGGCCGCCCAGGTAAACCTATCGCCCACGCCGGTTTTGCAGCGGGTAAAGCGGTTGGAAAGCAGCGGCTTCATCAAAAAGTATATTGCCCTGCTCAACCCCGAAAAGTTGAGCAACGGGTTTATTGTGTTCTGCAACATCAAACTTAAACAGCACGACCGCAAAATAGGGCACCATTTTGTAGAAGACATCAAGAACATCAACGAGGTGGTGGAGTGCTACAACGTATCGGGCGAGTACGATTTTATACTCAAAGTTTTTGCCCGGGACATGAAGCATTACCAGGATTTTGTGTTTAATAAACTCGGCTCGGTAGAGAGTATTGGCAGTACCCACAGTATTTTTGTAATGGCCGAGATTAAGAATTTGCATAATATTAGTGTATGACCCCCCAGCCCCCTGAAGGGGGAGTTTT
>CAJYSL010000006.1 GCA_913777515.1 uncultured Mucilaginibacter sp. | reverse complement strand
AGCCGAAGGCGATATCCTGGAAGTTGACTTTGACAAAGAAGCTAACGAGATTAAAGTTTCTGCCAAAAACAATGGCGAAAACAAAACTCCGGAAGCCGAGCAACAAGGATAATTTCAAATCCGATATTAACAACAAAAGCCGCTGAGAAATCAGCGGCTTTTGTTGTTTTGAAATATTCAGCAGATACAGAAGCGTGACTACCTTAGTTAATATTTATTCAGCCACTCCATTTTAGTTAATTTGAACCAATAATGCGACTCGGCTTCATAAATAAATTTTTCAATCTTTTTCAGTCCTGATTTTTCTAAAACGTGTACTGATGCGGTGTTTTCTACATCAGCCATGGCATAAATTTCATTTAACAGCAGGTTGTTAAATCCGTAGTCGATGCACGCTAATGTACATTCGGTAGCATATCCTTTACCCCAGTAAGACTGTATCAACCGGTATCCTAAATCGTAATAATTCGACTTGTTATTTGTTAGCGTGGTTATCAATTTAAATCCGCCCCAGCCCATAAAGTCGTTCGTTTTTTTGTCGATGATTGCCCATCTGCCTATCCCGTTGTCGACATATTGCTGCCTTATAAAAGCAATCATTTCTCTCGCTTGATTCAAGTCATCGATAGGCTTTTGCGCTACATATTTAAGAACAGCAGGGTCGCCATCAAGCCGAAGTATACCTTCCGTATCGTCAGGCGTTAATTCTCTTAAAAGCAACCTTTCAGTCTCTATAAAAATCTTCATATGTGATGGGTTAAATATCTTTCAGTAGTAATAGGTTGATACGCATCTCAACTTTGTTATCATGGTTTATTCCCGCTGTTTGGGTCATAATCATAAGGCAAAAGTTTAGCGACGCGGTCGGTGCTCCATGTGCCCTCAAATACCACGGATGTTGGATTAGCAATAACACCATTTGCGTCAAAAAAGGCGTAGGGTTCGGTAAAGTTCATTAAGCTGGTAGGATAGTCAGGGGCTTTAAGTGAGGCAGCAACGTAACCGGTATTGCCACGTTTTTTGGTATAGATAACGTATAAGATGTCTTTATATCCCAAAGCATAAATACCTTTCAAGTCGGTCCGCTTAATTAAACTATCAGCCCGTAGCGGTTTAGTGACCAGGTACTCTGCCATTTTGGGTAACTTGTTTTTTTCCTGCCAATAACGTAGGGAATCGTTGTTTTGAATTATAAAACGTTTGCCTGACATCGTCATCCTTCCAAATCGGCTCAACTTGGCTCTTATTAAGCTATCGGGCGGGCGTTGCGGATTAGGCTTGCGGATGAGTTGCATGGTTTTAAAGCCATCCTCTGATAACTGATTGCCTAAAGCTGAGCGCAAATAATGCTGCGAAGAACCCAGGTAGGCATTCAGCCGGTTTTTGTTCCAGCGTTTTTGCTGAGATTTTGAACCTTCTAACGGAATAAAAAACGTGTCGCCTTGGTAATAGAGTGAGCCGGCCGTAAAGTTCCGGATAAAAGCGGTAAGCCTGTATTTAAGTTTGTAACCTAAGGCTTTGTTTTCTATCTCCAGATAATCATTGGAGGTGGCGGTTAATGTATTACTCTTTTTGTTAAATTCAATATTAAGCACATCAGGGTTTAGAATTTTACATTGTTCGGCATAATCAGTAGAACCCAGGAGTTCTTGTTTGAAAATGTTATAGTTCTGCTGCCAGTCGGGGTCGGGCTTTACCACAACGGCATTTAAGCTGATGGTTTTAGGTGTGAGTTCAATATATGGGATGTTGAGTTGCTGATTGACCACAATAGTTTTGGTAGAGGTTTCGTACCCAACGGCAGATACAATCAGCTCGTACTGGCCGGATTTTACGTTAGCCAAGGTATAACTGCCGTCATCTGATGTGGCGCTGCCTACTGTGGTGTTGCTTAAAAATACGCTGGCTTTTTCAATAGGCTTTTTATCGTACAGGTTGATGATTTTACCCGTAACCGTGTATTGGGCCCAGGCCAAAGCGGGCAGAAAAAAAAGAAGGCAAACAAGCAACCGTTTCATTAATTCAAAAATAACTAAATAGTTAGTTATTTGCTATAATAAAAAAGCCGCAGTCAAACCACGGCTTTGATAAATTTATAGATAAGGGAAGTTATTCTCCCATTCTTTCAATTACATCTTGAGTTACACCGGTGAAAGAGAAACCACCATCGTGAAACAGGTTCTGCATAGTCACCATTTTAGTATAGTCTGAGAACAAACTCACGCAGTAGTCAGCGCAATTATCTGCGGTTGCATTACCCAGCGGACTCATTTTTTCGGCAAAGTTGATAAAGCCATCAATACCTTTAACGCCCGAGCCAGCTGTAGTTAAAGTAGGTGATTGTGATACGGTATTAACACGTACTTTCTTTTTTACACCATAGTAATAGCCAAAGTTACGGGCGATGCTTTCCAGCATGGCTTTACCATCGGCCATATCATTATAATTAGGGAACACACGTTGTGCAGCAATGTACGTTAATGCTACTACCGAACCCCACTCGTTAATGGCATCGTGTTTCATGGCAGCCTGCAGTACGCGGTGTAAGCTTATTGCCGATATGTCTAAACCTTTGTGAGTAAAATCCAGGTTGTTTTCGGTGTACGGAATATTTTTACGTACGTTGATGCTCATGCCTATAGAGTGCAGAATAAAGTCAACTCCGCCGCCAAAGTGTTCTTTAGCTTTTATAAATAGGTTTTCTACGTCGGCTTCGCTGGTTACGTCGGCCGGAATCACCGGTGCGTTAACCTCTTCGGCCAGTTTATTGATAGTGCCCATGCGCAAAGCAATGGGAGCATTGGTTAATACTAATTCAGCACCTTCTTGAGCGCAGCGCTGGGCTGTTTTCCAGGCAATTGATTTTTCATCAAGGGCGCCAAAAATGATACCCTTCTTACCTTTTAATAAATTATAAGCCATGTTATTTCTGATTGTTTATCGGGCGGTAAAGGTAAAAATTATTTATCAGTTAGTTTAAACTGTATAGCAACTGTTTGCGTGAGTGATTCTGGCCGTCCAAACACTCGCCCGGTTATCCAGCGTGGAGAGTTGGCTACTGCATGCATTACTTCTTCGTCACATTCATAACCAATGCCTCTTAAAAGTTTAAGGTTTTGAGTGTAACCATCACGGTTTATATCGAACGCTACTTCAACGACGCCCTCGATATTGTTTTTGATGGCTTTTTCAGGATAATTCACTTTGCTTCCGATATAACTAACAAAAGATTCTTTTCCACCGGGGAACGAAGGAAATGTACTGACATTGGCATAAGGAAAGATATCCATCAGCCTAAATTCTTGAGTTGGTCTGGATTTTATCCTTTTTGCAGTCACCATTGATATCATGCTTTCAGCTTGTTTCGGAGCCGGAAGGTTAATTGTGATAAATCGACTTCCTAATACGGAATATTTGCTATAATACTTAAAGTTCTCTACAGTGATGACATCATCGAATTTCAGTCCCTTTAGCTCAAATCGACCCGTACTATCTGTTCGTGCATAAAGTACAACGCCATGAGCAGAGTCATCAATATTATAACTGGGACCCAAACAGGTAAGAACGATAGCCGATGCCGGTTTACCATCAGGCGTATAAACAACACCCCTAACGTTAATTGTATCTAATTGAACCGTTCTTTGAGCTTGCCCAAATGATGAAGCACTTACCAATGCAAATACAATTGCAAGCAGTAATCTTTTCATCAGATTAACTCTTCAGTAACTCTTTGGCATTTTGCAAAGCGCTTTTGCCCGGATTGTCGCCGCTCAGCATTTTGGCTATTTCTACCACGCGCTCCTGCTCGGTTAGCTGGCGTATCTGGGTGTAGGTAGTGGCAGTCTCGTTGTTTTTGTAAACAAAGTAGTGACTTTCGCCTTTGCTGGCAATTTGCGGCAAATGGGTAATGGTAATAACCTGCAGGTTTTGCGCCAATCGCTCCATAATAATACCCACCTTGTTAGCTACTTCACCTGATACACCTGTATCAATCTCGTCGAAAATAATAGTGGGCAAAGCGGTATATCGGGCAATGATAGATTTAATGCTCAGCATCAACCGCGACAACTCGCCACCTGAGGCCACTTTGCTCATTTCGGCCAGGTTATGGCCCTTGTTGGCCGTAAACAAAAAGCGTATCTGGTCGACACCGTTTTTAGTTAATTCTTTATCTTGCGTATAAGTATGCTCAATTTTTAACTGGGCGTTACCCATTCCCATTTCGGCCAACGTGTCCATTACCTGGGCTTCAATGTCGGGCAGGGCCT
>CAJYSL010000005.1 GCA_913777515.1 uncultured Mucilaginibacter sp. | reverse complement strand
AAGAAGCAACACATCATCGTATGTTAAACCTTCGGCAACAAATTTGGAGGGGTCGAGCTGCATGGCAAATAATTTATTGTGTGTGATTATTTGCCGGGCAAAGGTAAGAAATTATTTCGATTTTAAGTTATCCGGCTGTAATTGCGCGTTTAGTTTAAACTTAAATGACAAAGCAGCACTAACAAAACAAAGGTTTGGCCGGATGCTATTGGTCACCCGGCCAAACCTTTAAATAAAGACAGCACTACTGGAATTAAAGTGTAGTATTAATATTTACCTACAATTACTTTATAAAACTCGTCGAAGTTCCAGTAATGGTTGGCCAAAGCCAGCAGTTCTTCAGCCGTAACAGATTTTACAATTTCGGTGTAGCGGGTGTAGTAATCATAATTCAGTCCCGAAAAGTAAACGTTTTTAAACTTGTCGGCATGCGAAAACACGTTTTCTAAACTGCCCAGTAATGAGCCTAACATGTAGTTGCGCACTAACGAAAGTTCTTCTTCGCTGATGGGTTCGGTTTTGAGTAGATTGATTTCCTTTTCAATTTCATCAACAGCGTTGCGGCAAACATCAGCACCAACTTCTGTAGCTATAAAAAACGCACTGCCATACTTAAGGGATGATATGCCCGAGCCTATGCCATAAGTATAACCTTTATCCTCACGGATATTAGCCATTAACCGCGAGCCAAAATAACCGCCTAACACAGTATTCAGTACCTGTAATGCCGGGAAATCCGGATGGGTACGGTTAACCATTGGCAATCCCATGCGGATGGCCGACTGCAAAGCATCCGGTTTTTCAGTAAAATAAAAATGCTCGGTTGCAGACTCAATAAGCTGCTGGCTCACATCGGCCGGATCCGCAGCATTTTCCCAATCGCTAAATGTATCAATAATTTGCTTCAGGGCTTCCTCGTCGGCTTTACCGGCAATAACCAGGGTACAGTTAGCCGGTTGGTACATTTGTTTAAAATGCGCCAGCATGTCGGCTCGTTTTAATTGCTGATAATGCACCGCATCAGCGCTTAAGCCATAAATAGAGTCGCCGTATACTGCACGATTAAATGCCCGGCGCGCCAGGATATCATTTTTTTGCAGGCTCACCTGCAGTTTTTGCTGCTGGTTACGAATGTAGGTGTCCAGTTCTTTTTCGGGGAACTGGCTGTCAGTTAAAATATCTTTGATAACCGGCAAAGTGTGCCCCAGGTGCCGGTTTAAGCTGTAAAGCGTTAGCTGCGAGTTATCATAACCATACTCTGCCTGTAAAAAAGCACCGTAGTAATCAATCTTATCGGCTATTTGCGTGGCCGACAAAGCCGACGTACCCTCGGTAAGCATGGTATTTACAGCCATGTTTAATAATGGCTTGGCCGAGTCGAAACGCAGGTTACCAAAAATCCACTCCATGCGCAGCAATTCCTGGTCGCCGGAGTTGAACCAGTACACTTTACAACCGTTGGGCAGTTGTGTATGCTCCGGCTCAATAAGACTGATATGGTCAATCGCCTGGAATTCAGGCGCCAAAGTTCTGTTCAACGTCATGCGGTTTATTTTTCGGCCAGGTAAATCAATGTAGAAGAATTTTCTTTACGGAAAACACGCTGTGCCTGTTCCTGTATTTGCTGTGCAGTTACTTTTAAATAATTTTCGGTTTCGTAATTAAACAAATCGGCATCGCCCAATAGTTCAAAATAAGCCAGGTTCATGGCCTTGTCGAGCAAAGCCATCTCAGCAAATACCATGGTTGATTCGGTTTTGTTTTTAACCTTGGTCAGTTCCTCATCGGTAATGGGCGCTTTGCCCATCTCTTCCAGCTCCTGCCAAATGGCCGCTTCGGCTTCCTCAATGCTGATGTTTTCTAAAGGTTTACCCTCAACCACCAGCATACCTTTATCAAAGCTACCTGTTAAGTAAGCATGTATTTCGCTAAACAATTGCTTTTCACGTACCAGAGAGCGGTGCAGGCGTGATGATTGTCCGCGCGAAAGGATATCAGAAATCAAATCAAGCGCGTAGTAATTCTCGTCTGTACGGGCCGGCACCTGGAAAGCAATATAAATATCGTTTAAAGGCACCTTGGCAGTAACCGTTTCGCGGCGCTCGTCTTGCTGCTCGGGCTCTTGCGGCAGGTTGCGTTCGTATTTCTCGCCGGCCGGTATAGGTTCAAACCATTTTTCGGCCAGGGCTTTTACTTGCTCGGTGGTTACATCGCCGCCTACCACCATAATGGCATTTTGCGGATTGTAGTGCTTTTTAAAAAAAGCCTTAACATCCTCTATTTTGGCGTGCTCAATGTGCTCCAGGTTTTTACCTATGGTAGCCCACTGGTAAGGGTGCTGTTTATAAACCATAGGACGCAGGCGCAGCCATACGTCGCCGTAAGGCTGGTTCAGGTAGCGCTGCTTAAACTCTTCCATCACCACGTTGCGCTGCACTTCCAGGCTTTTTTCGCTAAAAGCCAGGCTCAGCATGCGGTCGCTTTCCAGCCAAAAAGCTGTTTCTAAATTGGCTGCCGGTAGCGTAATGTAGTAATTGGTTATATCGTTACTGGTAAAGGCA
This sequence comes from uncultured Mucilaginibacter sp., assembly GCA_913777515.1. Classification (GTDB taxonomy): domain Bacteria; phylum Bacteroidota; class Bacteroidia; order Sphingobacteriales; family Sphingobacteriaceae; genus Mucilaginibacter. The sequence continues at coordinate 2,738 of CAJYSL010000005.1, read as the reverse complement.
TTGTTTTCGCCGCCCACGCGCTGTAAGGGCTCGTCATAAACGGGGATATTGATAGAGCCGCCAAACATTAAGTGCTCAAACAAGTGAGCAAAACCGGTTTGCTCGGGGCTTTCGTCGCGGGCGCCAACATCGTACAAAATGTTAACTACCGCCATAGGTGTGGTATGATCTTCATGAACAATTACCCGGAGGCCGTTGCTCAATGTAAAACGGTTGAATTTAACCATGTAATTTCAGAACAAATTTTTATAGAACGGCAAATGTAATGTTTTGACCTTTAAATCAGCATTTCAATTTTTTGCCGGGGTTAACTGGAAATTATAATCGTACAAATCATAACGTTTACACGACAGATTTATTGAGCGCAGGATAAACATCAGCTTCACATTTCCTGTTAAAAAACTAACGGCCGTCAATAACATGACAGCCGTTAAATCAAATCAGCAGGAAAAGCTTTTATTTAGTAGCGGTGCACGTTAAAATCGGACACGCCGCCTTTAAGCTTGAGGTAGATTTTATTTTTAGCGTTCTCAAAACCGGGCGTGGTGTAATGGTCGCCGCTTATTTTGGTAAAGCCCTCAAAATCGTTAGATGATAAGCCGCTTGAGGTTACAATATCGCAGGCTGCACTTTTAGGGATGTTAATATCAATCTCAGATGCTCCGGTTGATACCACCACATCAGTAACCGGTAATTTAGCATCCAGTTTAACATTACACGATGCTGCACCGCCGTTAATGTTCAGGTTGCGCACTTTATAAGGTGTTAAATCAAAGTCAACTTTGGCAGCGCCGCCCCGCAGGTTGATATCCCAAATGGGGGCAGTGTTCAGGCTCAAACGCGCTACGTTCATGTTGCCGCCATCCCACCTGAAGCGCTCATGGCGTTTGTTCATATCAAAATCAACTACGGTAACCGAATCCTCGGTACGACTGTCTAACTTATAATCGCCATAATATTCGCTGGTTGATGCTGTAAACAAGCTGTCGGTACTTTTGGTTAAAGTATATTTGGTAGCCCCCCCGCTTACATTAAGGCGGGCATATTTAGTGCCTGCTATAAATGGTTGCTGGTAGGTGTTGGATGATGATTTATCAGAGACTTTTAAGTCGCCGTCAGTATCATCATCGTCGTCATCATTGTTATTATCATCAGTGATGTTATAATGATATTTAAACGGACCAAAGCCATATTTACCGGGAACGTTGGCAAATAATATAAAGCCCAAACCAATCACCAACACGGCTACCCTAACCAATGTTGCCCAAACCGCCCTTGTGTTTGAAAGCAAAAGATTAACACCGCCAATTACCAAAAACACGGGCCACAAACGGAACAGGTTACCCCAGTGAAAATCAATTACTCCGAAATTGTTGAGTAAAAATACGGCCCCGATAATAACCAGTACCAGGCCCGAAAATAATCTGTCGTTTTTCATGATTTAAACAATTGGAGGATTAGTATTGGTTGATTTACGATTACCTGATGTAAAAATGAGTGCCAAGCCTACTCCAACAATAGTAACCGGCCATAGGTGTTCAAAATCTAAATCCGGGAAGATGTTATACTCGTCTAACAACAGCACGGCTCCCAGTATAATGAACAACATACCGGCAATTAAACTAAAATTGCTTTTGCGTTTTACCGGCTCGTTTTTGATAAACGGCGAAGCGCCTTCAAAATCAGGCTGTACCGGCGAAACGGTATAATCTACCTCGGGTTGTTTAAAAGTGTAGTCTACCTTTTTAGGTAAAACAATCCAAAGTATGATGTACAGCAACACGCCCGAGCCTTTAGCAATTAAAGCCACCAGGAACAGTACCCTGACAATAGTAGGGTCAATATCCAGGTAATCGGCAATACCTTTACACACACCGCCAACCATTTTATTTAATTCGTCGCGGTAAAGTCTTCTATTGTTGTTCATTGTTTTAAGTTTTTGATGGTACGTTATTATAACTGACCTAAAACGGGCTTCATCACAATCTCATCTACATTAGCGCCTGCGCTCATGCGATAAGTAGTAACTACGGCAGCGGCAACATCATCAGGCATAATAAACCGGTCGGGGTGCACCTCCGTTCCGGCCCAGGATGCCGTTAGTGTTGAACCTGGCAGTAGCGCGGTTACTTTTACACTGTATGGCTGCATTTCAAGTTTCATTACAGTATTAAGACTATACATGGCAGCTTTTGTTACACTATAACTGCCAGCATTTATTGCAGGGTGCAAAGCCGCCGCCGAGCAAATGTTAAAAATGTGCCCGCTATGCCGCTCAGCCATACTTTTACCAAAAAAACGGTACAGTTCATAAGCCGGAATCAGATTAGTATTTATCTGGTGCATCAGGGTATCGTCCTCGTCGTCCAGTACTTTTGAGGGTATAAAAAGCCCAACGTTGTTTACCAGTACCTTTATAAAGCCCAACTGCTCTTGTGCCCTGCGGGCAAAATCAAGCAAATCCGCTTTGATGCTGCAGTCGGTAGCGCGGATAAAAACCCGGATGTTGGGATTTACAACCAAAAGTTCTTCCTTTAATTGTTCTAAATCTTTTACCTTTCGCGAACAAATTGCCAGGTTTAATCCTTGTTTAGCAAATGCGATAGCAATGGACCGGCCTATCCCTTGGGTAGCGCCTGTGATGAGGGCATTTTCCATAATTATTAACAAATAAAGCAATTTACTAAAGCTATAGGGCTTTATTATAAAAACGTATTTTTACCCATAATCAAAAAAAG
>CAJYSL010000004.1 GCA_913777515.1 uncultured Mucilaginibacter sp. | reverse complement strand
ACCCGTGGCTTTTTCGTAACCATTAACGGGCAGCCGCAAACCGTGCAGGCTACGCCGGGTAGTTACTTAAAACTAAGCCGAAACTGGAAAACCGGCGACCATGTAGACCTGAAAATGCCTTTCCAGTTTCACCTTGACCCGGTAATGGACCAACAGAATATTGCCAGCTTGTTTTATGGCCCTGTTTTGTTAGCCGCGCAGGAGCCCGAAGCCCGTAAAGACTGGCGCAAGGTAACGCTCGATGCTCAGGATTTGGGTAAAACCATTAAAGGTAACCCGCAGCAATTGCAGTTTACCATAGATGGCGTGCCTTACAAACCCTTTTACGACTCGTACGGCCGCCACTCAGTTTACCTGGATGTAACACTGAAAAAGAACGATTAACAATCATCAAACGAAAAACATAGTATAAGCGTAAATTTAATAATTGCGGGGCAGGCATAAATATTAAAGCAGTCGCTTGCAGAACCAGCAATTTTTTACGTACTTGCAGCCACTTCAAATGAACAGCACCGCGGTAAATAGCATCATGATTAACAACATTATTATTGTTGTCATTATCGCCGTTTGTTCAAACTGGGAGGCCCTGATGCTATAATTAAAAAACAAACTGATATAAAGCAAGCCTCCCACGAAAGTAGGGAGGCTTTTTTTTTGCTATGAAAAAAGAAGCGTTAACCACCAAATTGTTCAGCTTAAGCTGCCATGACCAGGACGGTATCCTGAGTCGTATCATCCAAACGTTTTCGAGGCCCAATTACCCGGTAGTCAGCCTGTCGCAGGCGCGTACCGATGTACGCGAGGTGGTATTGATTACGCTGGAAGTACGCATCCCGGCAGCCAAAGCAGACCACATGGTATTACGCCTTCAAAAAATAATCGGCGTGCTGGAAGTAACAGTATCTTTTGGTGCGATTATGCAATACGCCGTTTACCGTTTGTCGTCCTGTACCGGCGAAACCTTAAATATCCTTCGCCGTCACCAGGCGCAAACCATCACGCAGCACCAAGACCACTGGCTCATCCAGCAAACCGCTCATCCGGACGATATCCAACGGCTATATAACGAGCTGGACGGCCCAGCGTTAGTGGGCTTTAGCCAGTTGCCTGTCGCTATCAGTCAGCCTTTGTGCTGGGAGGAGGTTAAGGAGGTTGAAGTGAGTATACCATGTATCTCAACTACCTGCTGAACTTTTTTCTTCTTTGACAAATAACAAAAGGCATGTCAAACGATTTAGATAATTTGCTGAATTTCAATATCAGCTTCGATATTTACAAGGTGGTTCAGCGGTTACATCAAAAGCTTATCTACCAACACGTTTGAGGGCTACACTATATTCGAATATAATTTGGGGGGAATTGCCTTTGCATGATGGATTTATAAACCATATATGTTTTGTCATCTAAACTTACCATTTCGGTCAGTAAAGTATCAGCTCTTTTTTTTTGTGATTTTATTTAAAATGTTTTTGGAAGCTTAGCGTCTTAGTTAGTAACAACTAAACTCGACAGCAATGCAATCCAACACTACCCACATACCATCAACCGACCATAACTCAACCCTTTTATACACCCAGTTTTTAAAAGACGGACGTTTTGCAGAAGAATGTCAGGCTTTAGAGTTATCGCAAAAGGCGATTAACCAACCCGACCCGTGCGTGCCGGGATGGCCGGAGGAGGACCAGGAGCACGAACTGGCCGTAATGTTTCTGGATATACGGGGCTTTACTTCGTGGATGGAGGCCCGGCCAGTAAGGGAGGTGATTACCGGCGTGCGCCGTTTGTTTTCGGTATTTAACCAGATTATTAAAAGCTTTAACGGCAAAACCATAACCATGGCCGGCGATAGTTTGTACGCTGTTTTTGGCTTAGGCACCGGGTTGCGCGAAGCGGCAGCGCAGGCTTACCAGGCGGGGCATAAGCTTTTTGAAACCATGGATTTGTTTAACCGGATTTATGGCGTGCCCTACTATGGGCAACCGCTCGAAATAGGGGTGGGTCTCAACACCGGAAAAGTAATGATTGGTCAGTTTGGATTAGACGCCAATCCGCAGCTATCAGTAATGGGGCTTCCGGTCAACATTGCCTCGCGCTTACAGGGCGAAACCAAAACGTTAAATAACAACTTTATTGTGGCCGAAGAAACATACGCCTTGCTGCCCGAAGCCGTGGTTACGCACGAAAAACGGAGTATCCGGTTAAAAGGCTTAACACGCGTGCAGGACGTGCGCCTGGCCGGCAAACCCTACCAGCATGTTTTGGAAGCAGCGAGCCAGATGAGCGAACTGGCTTATTTGATGGCGATAGCGGGGTAGGTTTATTTTAGATAGATTTAACTGTAGGTTAGCTACGGTAAGTTTCCTCAACTTATCATATCCCCAAAATCCTGATTAGGGAAAATTATTCCCATAAAATATAAGTGTGGATTTTACCGTCGTGTACTTTTTTTCTCGCTTTGATTTTACCGCCAATTTTATAAAGTGATAAACGGGTGATGTGAGTAAAATATTCGCTTTTGAGGCCTGTAGACGTGTTTTTCTAATTTAGACAGGATATTGTAGTGAATAACCAGTCGGTCACACAACCGCGTGAATATAAAGTAGCAGCGAATTATATCGAACGACAAAATTGCGACGGTGCTGACAGTAGAAATATTTAATTAATAGCTACAGATTTTTGATAATAACATATTGATTGGAAAATAATTGTGCTGTATTTGAAATCTTTCGGGTTGAGGTGTGGTAATTAATTTAAACGACATTTTGAAATTCAAACAGATAAAGAGAGGTGCCATTACGAAAATAGGTGACAACATCAATATTTTTTACTCTCATAATTTGACCCGCCGTAACCAATGATTATTTAAAATGTTTGCTTTATGGCGCAGAAATCATGTTTTTTCTGCAAAATACCAAACGTATGGCACAGAAAGTGCAAAGCTTAGGATGTTAAAAATCCTAATCATGAATAATCACGTTAATAACACTAACGCTATTTGTTGCCCTAAATGTAAATGCGATGCCGTCCGCCGTGTTCCGCGTCCGGTACTGGTAAAAAGCCTGTTAGGCTTTCTTCCGTTACGCCGTTACCAATGCCTGTCTTGCCTCTCCACTTTCATGGGGTCGGTAAATAATCATAAGCAAACTGTCAAACTCGAACTTGGAAACACCAGCGCCGGAATGTTAATCGGCGACGTGTTACAGAGCCGTGCGGCTTTTCCTAACGCATAAAAAGCCATCATGATGTTATCCTGCATGTTAATAACGTCTGATGCAGGGTAACATCAAGATGATAACCTTATTGCTGTCTTCAGCAGTCATTTAATATAGGTTGTCTTAAACCTTGGTTTTGCTCAGTTGAGGCGCATACATGGCGCCAATCGGGATGCAATGACCGTCGAGGTTTATTTCCGTTTTGTCAAACCGGTTAACCTTGTCCCAGGCCACAATAAATGCGCGATGCGTGCGAACAAACTTTTTGCCGGGTAGCAGGGCCTGCATATCGGCCAGGGATATGCGCGTGCTTAGTAAACGGTTTTGAGTTAGGTGTATTTTCGTGTAGTTACCTGCCGCCTCAATCACCATAATATCATCCAGCATTACCTTAATTTGCTCGTAGCCATCTTTTATAAAAATAAAGTCGGTGCCGGGTTCGTTAACCGGCTTATTGCGCAGGTTATACAGTTCGTGCGCCTTGTTGCACGCCTTTAAAAATCTCGTTAACGAAAACGGTTTAAGCAGGTAATCAATCGCATCCAGTTCAAAACTTTGCACCGCATGCTCTGAGTAGGCAGTAGTAAAAACCACCATCGGCGGATTACTTATCGTTTTCAAAAAATCCATACCGCTGATGTCAGGCATTTTAATATCCAAAAACATCAGGTGCACCGGATTGTGCTGCAGATAGCCTAAAGCATCAAAAGCGTTGGTAAAGGTGGCTGCCAGTTCTACAAACGGCACCTTGGCGGCGTGCGATTTAATGACATCAAGGGCTATAGGTTCATCGTCAATGGCAATGGCTATCATAATCAAAATTAGCTTATTGTTTCTAATTGCATCGTGAGGTGAACAAAAAACTCCCTGCCATTATTGCGAATGGCCAGTTCGTGCCTTTGGGGGTACATCAGTGCCAGGCGTTGTTTTACATTATCCAGCCCGATGCCGCTTTTACCCTTTTCCGGGTCGTTGTCGGCACGCAGGTGGATGCTATTGTACACGTCAAAGTGTAAGGTATTGCTGTTAACCTGTAACGTTATTTTAATATGCGAGGGGTTTTGCAGGCTGATGCCATGCTTAAAAGCATTTTCAACAAAGGGAATCAGCAGCATAGGTGTAATCAGCAGGTTGGTGGCGGGTTCGGTTATCTGGGTTTCAATAACCACATCTTTGGTGGTTGATGTCCGCAGCTTTTGCAGCTGAATATAGTTTTGCAGGTAATCAACGTCGCGGATAAGTAAAATCTGGTCCTGCATGTTTTCCTGCAGCATAAAGCGCATCATATCGCCCAAGCGCTGTATGCCCTCGCTGGTACGTTCGGCATTTTCTTGCAGTGCGGTACCAAAGAGTGTGTTCAGCGCATTAAACAAAAAGTGCGGGTTAATCTGTGCTTTTAAAGAGGTAAGACTGGCATCGGTTTTACCCAGTTCAGATTTCAAAGCAGTAATTTCTTCGTTGTATTTGGCCTGGCGCTTTTTATAAACCATGCGGGCAACAATGTTAACAAATAAGATGGAAAGTAAATTACGGCTCATCACATCGCCCGGATTGCTGATTCCACGAAGAAATTCGGCCCAGGCAATTATGCCAATGATTGTCAAAAGAATTATCAAAAAAAGCCTGGACCAGTAAAATAGAAATGGCCGCTTTTTAGTTTCTGATAGGGGTAAGAGATAGTGTACCAGGAACAGATAAAAGACAATTGCTAAAGGCGCTGTATAATGTATATAGTTATGAAGCCAGTCGGGAGCGCCATTAATAATAAATATGGTTCTTAGGAGTATATAGCATGCGGTAAGCAATGCGGTTTCGTGGTATAGTGTATTGCCAAGGTTGTGACGGTTACGGCCAAAGTATATAAACAGCATTTTGATGGCCAGCAGCGCAGCAAAATAGATGTTAATAATTCCTGTGACGTAAAATACTGCTACAAAAATGAATACAAACAGGGTGTTAGATGCTTTTTCGGTTGCGCTTTCGAACACCGGTTTGGTATAAAAGCAAAGCATCAGGTAGCAAATAAGCGTAATAGCGTGAGCAAAAATTATAGCGGCGATAGCATTAGACTGTCCGAATGCGGAAACCTGCACATAGCTCTGTGCAAAGCCATTGGTTTGGGTATTGTTAGCTAAGCCGCCAACCACTGCAAATGATTGATGGTTGGTAACTTCGTAAATATTAAATACTAAGGATGTAAACAGAAGAGCCAGGGCAATCCAAAATTCAATGCGCTCAGTTTCGCTGAGGCGGGTGTTTAGGGTTTTAATCATTGTGCTGTAATATGAGTGATTTAAGTTGTACTTAGGCAATGATACACCGCTTTTCTTCTTGCGTTTAAAAATGTGATAAAGCCGGTAAAAAATGTGATAAAACACTCTTTTCGTGTTTTAAAAATATGATGCTGATAGAATAAATGCTTATAGTGTAATGATTGTCGGCTAAAAAGTCCATAGCAGGGCAGTTACACTCAACTTGCAAAGTCAACAGTGTAATCGCTGAGTGTTAAAATTTGGCTGTGCCGTGTGGAATTATGGATTGGCTCTATAGTAATCGCGGTTAACCAGTAGTACCTCTAATTCTTCTTTCCAAAAGCCGTTTTCGTTCACGGCATCCGGATCGATATCTATCATGCGCTGTTTAAGGGCGTCATACTGGTCGTCTGTAAAACTAGCGTCAAAGTAAGCAGCTGGGCCGTTATGTTCGGTTATCTCTTGTATAAAATCACGATAGATGATGAGGAAACTAAGTAAACACTCCATTGAACGATTAAAGTAGCTTGGCGCAAAATAATCCTCATGGTCCAGCCATTCTATTACATCGTCTTTTTGCGTATTAACGGCAACCGGGTTTCCACCGCCGTCAGAGCCAATCACCACGTATTTGTTGGGCTCGATATCCAAATCATATTGGTCTTCCAGTTTGGCTATAGCGGTATAGGCGTCATCACTTCCGTCGGCAAAAGATAAAAAAGGGGCTGCAGCTTTAGGTAGGCCGGCTTCTAAATAAATCTTGGTGGATGAGCGAAGATTAAAGTCAGCAAGTTTTTGGCTGCTGATGGGAGAAACCTGGTCGCCATTGCGCGTCCAAACGGATAAGTATTGTTGTGCGATCATATTTAGGTTCACGAGCCATTAAACATACGGAAATTGGGGTGATTATTATAGCAGTGCAACTGTTGATTTACACTAAAGCTTTACCTGTGTGTGTGCCAACTGTTGACCGGTGGTAACGTGCCTAAGTACTTGCAGATATTACCTTATTTAAGTAAGCCGCATCAGACTGCTACCTATTAATATTCCGCATTATCCTCTAATTCCATATCATTCTGATAAAAACATCGGCCCGTGCAAAAAGAATAGGATATTATTGTAACAAACCAGATATCTTAGTGTCCTAAACCCAAACAACCATCCTAGTATGAATTTAAACAATGGCAGCAAGGT
>CAJYSL010000003.1 GCA_913777515.1 uncultured Mucilaginibacter sp. | reverse complement strand
CAAAAGCGGCGTACATCTTTAATGATATACGCCGCTTTTGTTATGATACTTCATACTTGTCCATTACTCCAGCACTTCATAAACCATCACCGGGCGGGCCTTGTTTTTAAGTGTTACCTCACCTATTTTCTGGCAGCTAAATGATGATTTAGCCTTTTGATACGTATCCTCGTTTATCAGAATCTGTCCCGCCTTGGCAGTCGACTGCAGCCGCTGGGCCAGGTTAACCACATCGCCAATTACGGTATAATCCAGCCGCTTTAACGAAGCCGAACCGATATTGCCCGATACCATTTCGCCGGTGTTGATGCCAATAGATACCTGCGGTTTATATTGATGATTGCCGGTATTAATTTCCTCAGCGTCGCTTAATTGATTCCGGATGGTGAGTGCAGCATCAATGGCGCGGTCGAGGTGGTAATCGCCACGGAATACTGCCATCACCGCATCGCCCATAAATTTATCTACATGGCCGCCCTGGGCAATAATCTCTTTTACAATTTTATCAAACAAACCGTTGAGCAACGTTACCACGGTATTGGCCGGGATTTGCTCAGTAATTGAAGTAAAGCCACATACGTCCACAAACAGTACCGTAGCATTCAACACCTCATTTTTTAACAAGCTGCTTTCAAACTCCTTGTGCGTCATAAAATTCAGCACATTCTCGTCTACGTACATCTTCAGGATGTTATTCTCCTTGATGGCCTTGATGGTTTGCTGCAGTTGCTTTACATGGTCGATGGTTTTCTGCATGGTAACATCCAGGTCTTCAAAATCAACCGGCTTGCAGATAAAGTCAAAAGCGCCCCGATTCATAGCCATACGTATATTTTGCATATCGCCATAAGCAGAAACCACCACGGCCTTCAACATCGGGTTAGCTTCGGGCAAATGACCGAGCAGCGTTAGCCCGTCCATCACCGGCATATTAATATCCGACAGGATAATATCCAAATCCGGATGCTCTTTTACTTTTTGCAGTGCTTCTTCGCCGTTGCGGGCAAAAACAAACTCGTATACATTCTCACGTATCTTTCGCCTGAACTTTTGCTTTACCAGCACCTCCAGGTCTTCCTCATCATCTACCACCAGTATCTTGGCCATTATTCAGCAAGCGTTTTAAGTTTTTCTTTGAGCAGGTTAAAATCGAGCGGCTTGGTTAAAAAATCGTTAGCGCCGTTTTGCATGGCCTGCTGATAATTTTCGTCATCGCCGTAAGCTGTAATCATCATTACTACGGGCGGCGGCGGTGCATTATAATCATGGCGTATCCGGCTTAACAGCTCCAGCCCGCTCATGCCCGGCATATTAATATCCGATAAAATCAGCACCACTTCGGAGTGTCGTTCTTCCAGGTAAGCAAGCGCCTGCTCGCCCGACAATGCAAAATCAAACGAAATATCCCCGTTGCGTATCTCTTTACGAAAACGCTGCTGGAACAGCGGCTGCACGTCAGCCTCATCATCTACCACCAATATTTTCATATCTGGGCTAATATAAATATAAGTTAATTACAGCGGCAGGCTAATTGTAAACTCGGTAAATTCGCCCTCGGCGGTCTCTACATTAATTTTTCCGCCGTGCCCCTTTACAATAATATCGTAGCTCAGGGACAAGCCTAAGCCCGTACCCTCCCCGGTAGGTTTGGTGGTAAAAAAGGGCTGCATAATTTTGTCTTTTACATCCTCGGGGATACCGGTACCATTATCTCTTACAGTAATTACCACCTCATCCTCGTGCTTACGGGTAGTTACCGAAACCGTAGGTTTATAATCGCTGCCATTCAGTTTCTTTTTTTGCATGGTGGCGTAAAACGCATTGGTAAACAAATTAAGCAAAACCCGGCCAACATCCTGCGGAATGATATTTACTTTGGGCAAACCGGCATCCAGGTGGGTAATCAGTTCAGCGTTAAACATTTTGTCTTTAGCCCGCAGACCGTGGTAAGCCAAACGCAGGTATTCATCGGCCAACACATTAATATCTGCAGGCTCCTTTTGCCCGGTACTGGCCCGGCTATGCTGCAACATGCCTTTTACAATACCATCGGCCCGTTTGCCATGGTGACGGATTTTTTCCAGATTCTGTTTAATATCCTCGGCAATGGCAGCGGCCTCTTCGGCATCCCCCCTGGCCAGTTCCTCATTCATCTCATCAATAAGCTCCATACTCACTTCCGAGAAGTTATTGACAAAATTCAAAGGGTTTTGTATTTCGTGAGCGATGCCTGCCGTGAGTTCGCCGAGTGAGGCCAGTTTTTCTTGTTGTATCAGCTGCGCCTGGGTAGCTTTTAATTCCTGTACAGTTTGCTCCAGGGCTTCTTTTTGCTGAGTAATTTCGGCAGTGCGCTGGGCTACCATCATTTCCAGTTCAGAGTTCTTTTCGTTAATCTGTTCAACTTCTTTTTGTTGCTTGCGAAAGGTAGCTGCCCGGCCAAATATCCACACAAAGGCTGCGAGAACAGCAAATTGTATATACTCCTCCCACATTACATCACCGTCTTTACTGAATATCTGCAGTATGCCGTAAACCAACGTAATAACGATTAACGGATAGTGCAGGTTAATTACCGGCCTCATTTTACTAAAATCAGGCTCGTTTTGCACGTAGTATACTACACCCAACAAAACCACAGACCCGGCTATTTCATCAAAACCGTCGTGCAAATAGCGCTTAGTAATTAAAAAGAGTCCTACAATAATCCAACTGAATACGTTGATTAGATTACTCCATTTAAGATAGAGGTCGGTTGTTTTGGTAGCTTTACGAACATCTTTAACTAATAAGAATGCAGCCAGATAACTAAAAAAATACATGCAGTTAAAATGCGGTTAGTTTGGTTACTAAAGGTAATAGTTTAAACCAATTTATTGGCATGGCAGGCCATCAAACAGCCATGGTACCAATAAATTTACGTTTTGAGTGTAGCAAAACCAAGCGCTTATTTCGAGATTACAAATCATTAGATATATTTATCCTCCTAAATTACTGTGCAATGCGCTTTGAAGAAGCAGTTAAAGATATCCTTGACGAGTTAACCCGACAATTGCCCGCACGGTTAACGTATCACAGCATTCATCACATCAAAGACGTATACCACAC
>CAJYSL010000002.1 GCA_913777515.1 uncultured Mucilaginibacter sp. | reverse complement strand
CAAATTTAATATCTTTCATGAAAGCCTCATTACTGATATTCCAGGCCAACGCACCTGAATAGAATGTTCCATACTTGCTGGTGTTTGCTCCAAATACCGACGAACCGTCTCGGCGTACAGTACCTGTAACTACATAACGCTGATCGTATGAATAAACTAAGCGTGCCATCTGGTAATTAAGCGCATAGCGATCAGAATATGATCCTGCAGTTTGAGTTGCGCCGGCACCAAGATTATTGTATGATAATGCATCGTTCACAAAGTTTGTTGCACCGGCAGTTGTGCTTATGTAACGACGGCGTTGCGCACCGTACAAACCAGTAAAATCGATACGATTTTTACCGAAATCACGTACGTACAACAAAAGATTATCAAGTGTATAACCTGTTGTTTCTGTGTTTGTAGATGTAGCAGATCCCAACGGAGTGTTTGCTAAACGACCACTGTAATAGTTGTAACGAGTTGGCAAGTAATTATAACCAACGTTCAGACGATATTTTAAACCTTTGATCGCACCGCCAAACTTAACTTCTGCGTAACCGTTACCTACTACGTTTACACTGCGATTTACAACATCAGTATTTAAGCCTAAGAAAGGATTAGTGTATAATTGCTCGGGGGCTTGCGGATAGATAGCATAGGTACCGTCTGGATTGTAAATATTACCATACGGGCTCAGTGCTGTAGCATACAACAGGTGTACGCGACCTCCATCGTAGTTATTATTAGTTACAAAAGCAGATGTACCTACCGACAAAAACTTAGTAACATTAACATCCAAGTTAGAACGAATGCTAACCCGTTGATATTGATAGCCCTGTAATACGCCTTTTTGTTTCAAGTAATCACCTGACAGGAAATATTTTACGTCTTCATTTCCACCTTGTACGCTCAGGTTATGGTCTTGCATGTAACCTTGCTGACTAATGGCATCTAACCAATTGGTTGTTTTACCGGCAGCATAGTTAGCACGCTCACCGTTGTTGTATACGGGTTCAGTAAATTGTTGCTTTAAATTGTTCTGCGAAAGATAATCCAAGTATTTTTGAGTGAACGAAGCAGGGTCACGCGGCTCCAATCTGTGAGCATAGTTTTCCCAGCCTCCGTAACCACTGTACCTAATTACCGGTTTGCCGCTTGATCCTCTTTTGGTAGTAATTATGATCACGCCATTAGACGCATTGGTACCATAAACCGCAGCAGCTGATGCATCTTTTAATATCTCCATTGAGGCTATATCATTAGGGTTGATATCGTTTAATGAACCGCCGGATTTACTTAAAGGAATACCGTCTACAACAACGAAAGGTGAATTACCGGCTGAAATTGAATTTCGACCACGAACTTGTACAGACGGTTGTGAGCCAGGAACAGAAGAGTTGGTAGTGATGTTTACTCCGGGAACCGCACCTTCTAATGCCTGTAATACGTTAGTAACAGGTAATTGAGACAAACGAGATTTGGGCACTGAGGTAACAGAACCAGTCACATCTGCTCTTCGTTGGTTACCGTAACCTACCACTACCACATCGGTAAGTTGCTTACCGCCGTCGGCCAGATTTACTTCAACCTGATTGTTAGATGGGCTTACCTGAACCCTTTTTGACACCATGCCGGTAAAAGAAACAACCAAAGTAGCCGGTGATGTTAAATTGATTTTGAAGCTACCATTTACGTCAGCTACGGTTCCTTGCTGAGTGCCGTCTACCTTAATTGTAGCACCGGGCAAAGGAATGTTTTTAACATCCAAAACCCTACCGGTTACGGTGTAGGAGCTTTGTGCAAACGCGGCGGGCGCCATGCCCGCTAATAAAGTGCTAATTAATAGCGCGAGTAAAATGAGATTTGTAAAATTCTTTCTCATACATTATGGGTTTAAAACAGTTGGTTCATAAAGCAAGTATCTTCTTTTCAAAAGCGCATTATCTCTTCGCACCTTAAGCCTTTCGGAAAAGTGCTTTCGCATTAAATTTAATGAATTGAGTTCAGGTTTTTAAACGTTCGCTTGGTTGAACGACGTTGCTTTATAAAAACGAAGTAAGGAGTATTTAGGGTAGCACGAAGGGGGTAAAACTATAAATTATGGGGGTCAAAAACATATTTTGATGCTTTTTTACCCCCTTTGGTGGTTACTTTAATTGTAATAATATTGAATCCTTTTAAACAAGCTTTTGGTTAAAAGTCGCTTGGTAAAACGTTCACAGCTTTTGACCTTACGTTGAATAATCATATTTTAAAAAATCCTAATTATCCAGGTTGCCGCATCCGGTAAGAAATCTGAAAAGTAGCCCGATGCTTTTTGATGAACTCGGACGGGTTAACACCAAACTGTTTATTGAAGTGTTCGCGGAAATATTTAATGTCGTTGAACCCTGCCTGAAACGCAGCTTCATTGACGTTACAGTTGGTATGAATTAACAGTTCGGCGGCTTTACGTAAACGAACAAATCTGATGAAGTTATTAACTGACTGCCCCGTTATGAGTTTGATGCGCTTAAACAATGTAGGATAGCTCATGCCCATTTTTTTGGAGAGCATTTCGACATCAAAGTTCTGGTCTACCAAGTGCTGCTCAATAACACTGATACAGTTGTATAGAAAATCCTTGTGTTCTTCGGATATGTTACGCACGTTATTTTTGAGCGTAATTTCTTTGTAGAAATAATTTTGCAACTCTGCCCTGCTGCGCAGAACACTTTTAACCTTGGCCAACAGTACCTCTTTTTCAAACGGCTTGCTCACAAAGTCTGCAGCTCCCTCCTCAATACTTTTAATCATGATGTCGGGCGTGGCATCACCGGTTAATAAGATAAGCGGGATATGGTTAATAGAGGTATCCTGTTTCATGGCCTTACACAGCTCCAATCCGCTCATCTCATCCATTACAATATCGCTGATTACCATGTCGGGCAGGTACTTTTTAATAATTTCCAGTCCCTGTTTACCTGTCCAGGCCTCCAGTACGTTATAATCCTGGCTAAATACTTTTTTAATATACCCTCTTATCTGTTCGTTATCATCAATTACTAAAATCGAAAATTTATTAGATAACAACAACTCCAGATTTACCGTTTCGGTCTCCTGTGCTACGGCTTCGCGATTATTATAATCAATCAGCTCAGTTACCGGATTAACGTCGAAAACGATATTCTCACAAATCTCCTCGAGAGAAAAATGTGCTTTGCCTTTAGGTATACTCAAGGTAAACGTAGTACCGCCGTTGGGGTTATTGCAATAACTGATACTGCCGTGATGAGCTTCAATAAAAACTTTGACCAAATATAAACCGATGCCAAAACCCGTTTTAAAGTAGTTATTGTCTTTTACCTGATAAAACTTATCAAAAAGCTTATCACCAACATCTTTACTTATACCAATGCCGTTATCAGCAATAGTAAAAAACACATTGCTGCCATTTTCATCGAGGGTAATGCCAATAGTGCCGCCATCAGGCGTAAATTTTATAGCATTAGAAATCAAATTAAACAATGCGATTTCTATTTTCTCACGGTCGGCGTACAGTTCAACATGTTTAACCTTACAGTCAAGTGTGTAAATAAGTTTCCTGGTTTTTGCCTGTTGAGTAAAGCAAACAAATACATCATTGCAAAGCGTTATAAAATCTACCCTGCTTGCTTTAAGTTGCGTATTTTCAGTTTCGGTTTTGCGGAAGAGCAACAGGTGATCAATCATCCCTAACAGGCGGCGTGCATTACGATAAATAACATTCAATTCATCAGCATTCCCCTTATTTTGATTCAGCAAATCTTTTATCGGATTAATGATAAGGGTAAGCGGCGTCCTGAACTCGTGCGAAACGTTGGTAAAGAAAGCCAGTTTCTTTTCGTTCAATTCCTTTTCTCTTTCAACACGGAGATTGGCAATATCAACCTCGTAGGCCAATTTTAGCTGCCGTTTGCGGTAATACCCAAAAGCGTATGCACTTAAACCCAAAACAGCCAGATAGGCTAAATAGGCCCACCACGTACGGTACCAGGGTGGCAACACAGTAATTTTAATAACTAACGGTTTATCGCTCCACCCCCCCTCGGTATTAGTTGATTTTATTTTAAGTAGGTAATCACCTTCGGTAAGCCGGCTAAAATACGCAGATGTTGATTTACCTATGTAGTTCCATGCATGGTCCCATCCTTCTAAATAGTACGCATAACTAATTTTTTCGGGATAGGAGTATTCAAGTGCCGTAAAACTTATGGAAAGCGTTGCCTGATTAAAGGGTACTTTTATATGTTTTATTGTATTAAGGGACTGTTTGTCTGCATAACCGCTTTTGTTTAAAGGCTCGTTACTCACCTTAAAATCTGTTAATTGCACCACAGGCTGGTGTACATATGCATACACGCTATCCGGATTAAAAAGATTAAATCCTTTAACACCACCAAATAGCATTTGCCCCGATTGTAGCTTCAACGCAGCGTTGTACATAAACTGGTTACTCTGCAAGCCATCAGAAGCAAAGTAATTGATAAAGGAATGCTTACCCTGTACAAACTTCGAAAGCCCGTTATATGTACTGCACCATAAATTATTTTTGTTGTCAATTAAAATATTCAGCACAGTGTTGCTGGGCAAGCCGTCATTTTCGGTATAGCGGGTAAACTGGTGGGGCAGCTTATTAAACCGCAACAACCCGCCGCCCTCTGTACCAATCCATAATTGATGATTATCATCCTGCGTAATAGCCCTTACAGGCTGCCCGATAAAGTAATACCGATGCCTTTTTTGCCTGGTATCAATATTAATTAAATGAGTGTAATCACCTCCCCATAGCTCTCCCTCATCGTCCTCAAAAAGAGTATGTATATCAACCAGCTTTTTGTCAAATACTTCAAAGCTATCAAGTTTTCGATTGTATAAATATAAGGCACCACCCCAGGTACTGCCTGCCCATAGCCGGTGTTTAGTATCTTCGTACAGCTTCCAGACGTTACGCTCCTCAATTTGCGTTCCGGGCTCAAAACAAGGATAATGCTTAAAACGTTGAGTTGATTTATCAAACGCATCAATACCACCGTTAAAAGAAGCCAACCAGATTTTATTGGTGTAATCTTTTATTACGCTGACTACAAAATTACTGCTGATACTACCTGCTGCAGAATGGTGTTCATAAGTTTGATAAGTGTTATTTTTTCTATCCCAATAACTTACACCACGGCCGTCTGTGCCAATCCACACATTATGCAGTTCGTCTTCGCAAAATGAACGTATGAAATTGTTAGGGACACTATTTTTATTGGAAACATCATGGTTGTAAAGCCGGAACAAATTAACATTTTTATCAATTACACTGATGCCACCACGCAGCGTAGCAATCCATTTCCGGCTTTCACTATCTTCAAATACTGCAGCTATTGCCCCACTTTTTAAATCGTAGCGAGACTCGCCGGGTAGTATTGCACTTAAAGACTGATTTTGTTCGTTCCAAATATTGATACCCGACCCATTGGTTGATATCCACATATCACCATTAGCGGTTAAAAGCAAATTTGATATGTTTCCGGCAACAAGCTTTCGTTTGGGGCTCTCAAACAAACCGATTTTTCTACTGCCTTGATTATAAATGTGTAATCCGTTGGCACTACCAATCCAAATGTTATTGTTCACATCCGCTGCCAGGCAGCCCGCTGTAGTAATTTCACGGCTAATAATATTGACTTTATTATTTGTAGTATCGTAGTAACCAAGGCCTACCCCATTTACGAACACACATAAGCGGTTGGTCCGGTCAAAAGTCATGCACTGAACAATGTTACCATGGCCTACATTGATGGCTACACCAACCGTATCATTAGAGCTAAACTTTAACAGTGTAGTTTGGCTGCTTGCAGCGTATACATTACCCCTGGCATCACTCAATATTTCGTTGATGTCGAAATTGATTTTAATACGTCTTTTATTTGCGTCCAGATAATACAAGCTATGAAACTCAGCGTCGGTATAGTCAAAGTAACAAATCCCTTTTTCGGTACCTGCGTAAATGCGATTGCCTACTGCACGCACCACTTTCATGTGGTTATTTACCAAGGATTTTGCGTTGCCCCAAATGTTCTTAAAAGCCTTAAACCCATAACCATCATAGCGGTTAAGGCCGTCATAGGTGCCTATCCAAATAAAGCCATATTTATCCTGAGCAATACAAGTGGCAGAATTATTAGATAAGCCGTGTTCGATGCCCAGGTACTTGATTGGACGTGTTTCATAACTCTGCCCAAATCCCAACAACACAAAACATACGCATATCCCGGTTAGTAAAATCTGCCGGAGAAATATTCTCATAACTAAAAAAATCGAACTGTTTACAATTGGCTAAAACAAAGCTAAACATTTACCCGGTATCCGGGCTTTGTTATTATTTGCCAAAGCTTGCCGCATATTAACCCTGAGCCGAATATAAGCAATTGTAACAAGACTATTACAAGCCAACATCAGGCGGCACTTAGCTTTATGATTAGATTTGGTTAAAACCACACCACTTATGGAACCTAACCCCATTAAAAAAGAAGACATTAAGCAAGAAGTATTTGATTTATACGACGCCTATGCACATAACCGCCTGAACCGGCGAAACTTTGTGCAGCAGTTATCTGCATACGCCGTAGGCGGCTTAACCGTACCGGCATTGCTCAGCTTTTTAATGCCCGATTACAAAGGCAACATTTTGGTTGAGCCGGATGACCCGCGTTTGAAATCAGAATATATTACCTACTCTTCTCCCAAAGGCGGCGGTACCATTAAAGGGCTACTCTCGATGCCTGCAGACCATAAAAAGAAATTAGGAGGGATTGTAGTTGTACACGAAAACCGGGGACTGAACCCTTATGTTGAGGACGTAGCCAGAAGAGCGGCGCTGGCCGGCTTTATTACCCTGGCCCCTGATGCATTGAGTCCGCTGGGCGGCTACCCGGGTAACGATGATGAAGGACGTGCCATGCAGGCCAAACGCGACAAAGGCCAGATGGAAGAAGACTTTATTGCGGCTTATGACTACCTGAAGCATAACAAAGACTGCAACGGTAAAGTGGGCGTGGTGGGCTTTTGCTTTGGCGGCGGGATAGCCAACATGATGGCCGTATGCATCCCGGATTTGGCGGCCGCCGTACCGTTTTATGGTAGTCAGCCTGCGATTGCCGACGTTTCTAAAATAAAAGCGCCTTTGCAACTGCACTATGCCTCACTGGACACCAGGATTACGGGCGGCTGGCCGGCTTACGAGGCTGCACTGAAAGAAAATGGCAAAAAGTATCAGGCTTTTATTTACGAAAATGTGAACCACGGCTTTCATAACAACACCACGCCGCGTTATGACAAGGCTGCTGCCGACCTGGCCTGGCAACGCACCATTGACTTTTTTAAAGAAAATCTGAAGTAGTTTAACAGCAACTTACTTTTAGATTGAGCATGTTATAAACAGTAACGAGCACATATTTCGAAAAATTATCAATCTAAAAAAGAGCTACTTACTATAATTTACGTTATATCTTGTAAAAAACACTGGCAAAATAAATTTAGAATACTACCTTTGCGCCTACAAAATTCTGACGTAGATAATACTTCTAAAAAAACTACGACGGATAATAAGCGAAAGTAGCTCAGTTGGTAGAGCACGACCTTGCCAAGGTCGGGGTCGCGAGTTCGAATCTCGTCTTTCGCTCACAAACAACAAAGCCTCCCTGCAAAACAGGAAGGCTTTGTTGTTTAATAGACTTTTTGAAACCGCAGTGATGCTGTCAGGCGCCTTGCTTAGCTGCCTGCACTATCCATACCCGGAGGCGGACCGCCGGGGCCTCCTCCCATCGGGCCACGCATACCACCCGGCCCCTCACCCGGATTAGGCCGCTTGCCAGCGAACTTTTGCAAACGCAGGGTAAAAGTGAGCAAATAGTATCGACCCAAGCGGTTGCTTTGCGTTTGAGTGATGTAACTGCTGGATTGTGTGGTGCTGAAGCCGGTATTCTGATTAAATAAATCGAATGCCGACAAGCGCAACGCTCCCATGTTTTGCTTCAGAAATTTCTTTTCGATATAGGTATTCAGGATGTTAGGATTGGTAGCGCCGGTGTAGCCATAATAAAGGCTCTTGGTAAAATCGTAACTAAATGTCCAGGTTGGGCCAAAGTAGTTTTTACCGGTAATACCCAGATTAAGTGTCTGAAAACTGTTGTTAATATTGTTTTGAGGAAGCGAGTTGTTTGTACGAGTAATGCTGTAGCTGGCATTTAGTTCGGCATCAATCACATTAGTAATATCGGTACGGAACCGAGTGCCCTGCGTCAGCGTCAAACTTTTGCCTATATTCTTTTCGGTTGTCATTACATACGTATTCTCCGCCACGTTACTGATGTAGGATATGTTATTGGCATAAGATACGTTACCATTAAACATCAGGGTATACCGGCGCTGTTGCCAGGGTTTGGCATAGGTATAACCGCCTTGTGCCGAGTAAAAGCCATCTGCGTTTAAATATTGAGTCAATATACGACCTGCCAGCTGAGTGTTGGGTGTATAGTTAGCCGGGTAAGTAATGGTGTTGGCTACAATTTTATCGCTGGTTTTGTTAAACGACAGGTTAGCAAACAACACATTGCCCGACTGAAAATCGAACTGATTATAACGCAAGGATATACTGTTATTAAACTCGGGCTTTAACGATGGATTACCTTGAACCGGGTACTGCGCGTTTGAAAAATCAATAACCGGCTGCAGCGTAGTATAAGTAGGCTGGTTACTGGCCCCACTGTAATTAAAGCTGAACGACTGGCTGCGCGATGCATTGTAAATAAATCTTGCAGTTGGCGCAAAATTAAAGGTGGATATACTGGTATTTACACCTGTTGACGGTGAATAGCCGGTAAGTAATGAAGGTTGTGCAGCAAGACCTAAAACATAGTTATATTTTTTTTCGATAAACCGGTAGTTTAATCCAACACGGTTGGTGATGAAATTAAAGGCGTAGTTATTACTCAGTAAATCGTACCGGTTACGGATGTTGGCCGCGGTTAGTGTATCAGTAGCTTTGTCTGATGTGGTATGCGCGTAGTGATAGGCATAGTTGAGTTCTAAAAACGAACGTCTGCTGAGCGGCTCAATATACGACAGGGTTGCACCTACACTATCCAGCTTCACATCAGTGTTGATTAGTTGGTTGGCCGGTACCGTACCTTTTCCGGAGGTGTAATTGTAAACCGGGTTTTGTGTTTGGGTCAACTCAGTGGAGCCGGCGCTGGCGTTGATACTGAAGTTACGTCCGCGCGAATTAAACTTATGATTGTACAACACATTGCCGCCAAAATTTGGTGCCGAAGAGTTCAATGAAGACAATAAAGAATAATTGCTCACCACCTTATTATTACGGGTAAGATTACTGGTTTGCGATAAATCGGTATTTACACCGGCATACGAAAATGTTGGCGATATCTTCAGGTAATTTACGGTATCAATTTTATACTCAATATTGAAGTTGAGACGATGATTGGCTTTACCATCTGTTTGGTTGCTGCTTAAGGTGTTGATACTGGGCTCTGTAAGTGAGGTATTATTTTGTATAGTTGAACTCAGCGTACGGATGGTATTATCAGAAAAGCTGTAACTACCATAAGCCGATATTTTTTTACCCCACTGATCGCGGTAGTTTAAGCCTAAAGAGCGCGCAGTGATTATACCATCGCTGCTGCCCGCTGTTGTGGCACCACCACCCTGCCGTCCGCCGCCTCCGCCCGGACCACCACCACGCGGACCGCCCGAACCGAAGCTGAACAGGCTGGTGTTGGTATTGTTAAAGTTGGCCAAAGCCGCAATCTGCCTGTCGCCTTTAAATTCAAATAAATTACCAGAAGCGATATACCTGTTCGACTCGTCTTTACCGGCCAGCGCTTTCTGCGCATCCGAGCCATCGCCAATGGTTGCCTGGCCAAAATGACCGTAATTTTTATCAGGTTTGATGGTAATATTCAAAATCTTTTCGGGCTCGCCGGTTTTAATTCCGGTCAGGTTGGCCTGGTCGCCGTAATCGTCAATTAACTGGATGTTTTGCACCACATCAGCAGGCAGGTTTTGGGTAGCCGTTTTTACATCGCCCGTAAAAAAGTCCTTACCGTTTACCCTTACCTTGGTTACACTTTTACCCTGCGCGGTTACGTTACCGTTTTTATCCACATCTACACCAGGTAACTTTTTAAGCACATCCTCTACCGGTGCACCTTCGCGTACTTTGTAAGCATTGGCATTAAACTCGGTGGTGTCGCCTTTCAGCTTAATGGGCGTTACCGCATTCACTACAACAGCTTTGAGCTGGGTGTCCTCCGTTTTTAAAGTAATAGTCCCTAAATTGCTTTCGGCACCCGTGTACTGCCTTTTGATGGCCTGGTAGCCGATAGAACTAATATGTATAGTGAAATTGGCGGCTTTAATATTAGCAAAACTGAAACCGCCATTGTTGTTAGTGATTGTAGTTACACTATCCGTTCCGGTTAAAATTTTCACGGTGCTGCCGGGGATGGCCACACCTGCGGTGTCTTTTACACTGCCGCTTACCGTACGAGCAGTTTGGCCGATACAAAGATGCGCTAACAGGCTTAAAAAAATAAAGATGGATATACGTTTCATCGCTTTTGCTTTGCAGCTATCAACGATAATTCACCTGCTGTAAGAGCGTCCCGGTGGTTGTTACAGGTGAACTATCTGGTTGAAAGCCGGGTGATTATGATACAAGAGTACCCTACCCAAAAGCAATTAAAAAATAAAGTATACCACCCCGATTATTGTAGCGACCAGCGGCGGTTTTTACGCGACGGAGAATTTTTACTATCCCGGTTTACAGCGTAAAATTATACCAAGTTGAGAATCAGCTCGGCAGTAAAAGAACTATCTTTATTGAAAATATTAAGCTGATGTTTACCGGGATACAAGATAGCTAAACGACGGTTTACGTTGCTTAGCCCGATGCCCGAACTTTTATCTTTTGATATATCAAGGTCGCTAATACCGTTGGTAACCCTGAATTGCAACTGTCGCTTTACCTCATCCACATCCAAGCCTATCAAAATGACCGGATTTTCGAGCATGCCGGTTCCGTGTTTAAAGGCGTTTTCTACAAAGGGGATGAGGAGCATGGGCTCTATCATAAATAAATCGGCATTACCGGTTACGTTCAGCTTTACAGTTACCTCGTTGCCAAAGCGTAGCATTTGCAGGTTAATATAGCTTTTCAGGTATTCAATCTCTTTGGATAGCGATACCTGGTTATCATCGCTCTCGTAAAGCATGTACCGCATAATTTGCGACAGGTTAAGAATAGCCGGCTCTAGCGTATCAGACTTTTTGCGAGCAAGCGCTACCAGGTTATTCAGCACGTTAAACATAAAATGCGGACTAATTTGCGACCGCAAAAAGTTGAGCTCTGTTTTCAAATGGATAGTTTCGCGTTCCTTTAACAACTGTTCGCGGTTGGCATTATCAAGTATCATTTTATAACAGTAGCTGCAAAGCAAGGCAATAAGCACACTTAATACTGCCGAAAAAGGCCTTGGGCCACCGCCGCCCGGCGGGCCAAAATGCCGGCCATCACGAGCGCCATGTTCGCCGGCGCGGGCTACGTCGGGCATGTGCCGCGCAGCTTCCTGATGATGAAAAACGTCGGTTAAAAGCCACCAGCAACATCCGTATACGCCCAGCATCAGTATTAGCGAAAATATATACCAGCCAATGCCATGGCGTTTAAGAACGGGATAAAGCAAATAGGTATGCAGGTAGAATACGCACAACAACAAAAAATTTGTGCTTACTACATTGATAAGGAAGCGATGATGTGCCGTGGCCGGTATGTTGGCCGGTCTGCCTGTTAAAAACGGCAATACCAGCAATAAAAACCAAACTACTACCGGAATCGAATTGTAGACCCAGGGTTTGCCAATTAACTTATTCATTATTACAAATAAACATACATTTTACGGGCAAAGCATATGAATGAGATAACAGCCCATAATGCCGCGACGAACGCCGCATTGAGCAGCCATTATGCAATGTAACTGTTTTTGGTCTACACATTTAGCCCATACATCTATAACCTGAAAATTTTGCCTGTTAAAAAGTTAACTATGCAGTTAACAGCTCATTAAGGGCTCTCATTTATGTATCACAACAGTCATCAAAAGCTACTTAGTGCATCGCAAGAAACGGATTACCTGGCCGAATACATTCATTGGTTAAAACTTAGCTGCAATGATATTGCCCGTATCGACTTAAGTTACGTTTCTGTAGATTCCCAATATCAGCTTGAACATAACTTACTTACGCCTTTAATCAATGATACTTTCGAATTTGGTATCCCCGGTGTTGAAAAACCGATTATTATTTTCGACATTCAACTGGAGGATGACCGGCTTACCTTTTGTGTTCATTATAAACGGAACATGACCACTTACAGTGAACGCACGCAGGTTACTTATTTAAAGCTGAAGCAAATGCTGGAAGCGTTATATCCAAACGATTATATACTTTACCGTGATTATTACCTTGATAACTACCTGGTGCTTGTACAAATAAATTTATCCTGATGCGTTGCCTGATTATTGACGATGAGCCACTGGCGCTCGAACTTTTGGAAGATAACATTAAACAGGTTGAGTACCTGCAATTAGCCGGTAGTTGCCGCAACGCCGCCCAGGCTATGCAAATACTGCAGGAACAAAACATTGACCTTATTTTTTGCGACATCCAGATGCCCGGTATCAGCGGTTTGCAACTGGTAAAAAGTTTAGCCAAAAAACCGCTGGTTATTTTTGTGACCGCCTATGAGCAATTTGCTATTGATGGATTTGAGCTTGATGTGGTTGATTACCTGCTTAAGCCGGTATCGTTCGAACGATTTTTAAAAGCCTGCAATAAAGCTCATGCCCTGTTTGAGCTTAATAAAAAGCAACCTGAACCTACTGCTGCCGATAAGCCACGAAAGTATTTGTTTGTATATGCCGATTATAACCTCATCAAAATAAGCCATGATGATATTACTTACATCGAAGGGCTGAAAGACTATGTAAAGCTGTATGCCACCAACCTGCCGAAGCCTATCCTATCGCGCATAACCATCAAGGCTTTGGAAGAGCAATTACCAGCCGACCAGTTTTTCAGGGTACATAAATCTTACATCGTAAACCTTGACCATTTGCACTCTATCCGCAAAGGGCGCATTAAAATAGGCGATGCAGAAATACCGTACAGCGAAAATTATAAAGATGCCATCAGCCGCATGACGGGCAAAATCCAGTAAATATTTTCGGCACAAGAAAGGGTTTGGTCTACACCATCAGGGCCCTTATCTCATTTTTTTCAGACAGCCGCTTACATATCGCAACTTCGGCACATTAGCCCCCCTGATTGTTGATGAAGCGATTGTTTATTTACCCTACATTACTTTTCACGATAGCCTTTTCGGCTACCTACGCCCAGCGCAGCAAGCAAACCTTAAAAAAGGTGGTGATTGACCACTTTTTTACTTGCAGTATGGACAAGATGCTCGACAGTATTGCCATCCGGTATAAACTGCCCATTTTTTTTGACCGTGAGGCCATACAGCAGTATGATATTAACGAGCGCTTTTTTAACGAAACCCTGCTGGACGTACTCCGCATAGCCTGCAGCCAGAACGGCCTGCGTTACTGGATTGAAAACGATGGCACCATCTACATTATGCAAAAGCCGGATGATTTGGCCCGGCTGCGCAAGCTTAAACAAATGCGCAATAATATGGCAATTATTAAGCCGCAAACCCTCGAACCACCCAAAGGTCCGCCCCAGCATTTTAAGTTTGCCATTACCGGCAAGATTACCGACGGCAACACCGGCGAAGCCCTGCCAGGCACTATCGTAAAAATACGAAACACCGACTTAAGCGTGCTCACCAATGCTGAAGGTAATTTTACCATTATGAACGTACCGTCGGATACGGCCGTGGTAGAGGCCTCATTTGTAGGCTACCAGCCTGATGCTTTCCGGTTAAACAGTAGTAATATTACATCATCATTAGCTTTAACGCTGCTGCCTCACATGAATAATACCCTAAATGAGGTCACAGTTACCGGCAAAAAGGCGGGTGTGTTAAATACCGACAGCCGCAAAGTGAGTGTTTTACAACTAACCCCGGCGGCACTGGATAAACTGCCAAGCATTGGCGAACGCGATATTATGCGCTCTTTCCAGTTGATGCCTGGCGTCAGCGCCACCAACGAGTCATCATCGGGCGCATACGTTCGCGGTGGTACGCCCGACCAAAATTTGGTTACCCTGGACGGCTTTACCGTATACCAGGTTGACCACCTGTATGGCTTTTTTAGTGCCTTTAACAGCAATGCCATACGCGATGTGGAGTTATATAAAGGCGGCTATTCGGCCAAGTATGGCGGCAGGCTATCGAGCGTGACCGAAATTCACGGTAAAGACGGCAACAAAAACGAAAGCAATATTGGCGGCGATTTGGGATTGTTGAGCACCAATATTTATGCAGAAACTCCGGTTGGCAAAAAGTCGTCGGCACTGGTAGCCTTCCGGCGTTCGTATCAGGGGCCATTGTATGATAAAATTTTCGGGCAGTTTAATACCAGTACGGCATCAACCACACCTGTACCAACCGGTGGCGGCGGTTTTGGCGGTGGGAGGCCCGGCGGCGACGGCTTTGCCAATCAAACTACACCATCGTCTTATTTTTACGATGTTAACGCTAAGTATACTTATGCGGCATCAGACAAAAACACGTTTTCGTGGAGCTTTTATAACGGTACCGACCACTTAGATAACGGCCGCCAGATGACCTTGCCGTCTTTTTCGTCAGCCAGCGGCACTATCAACATTAATGATAATGTGCGCACCGGCAACATAGGCTCGAGCATTAAATGGACGAGCACCCAAAGTAAAAAGTTATTTGGTAACACTACACTGAGCTACTCTGGCTTTTACAGCGACCGCAACCGAGGCACTACAGGCAGCATTGCCGATAGCGGCGCCACTACAGCCATTAACAACGGCACCATTGAATACAACCGTCTGCACGATTTTAGCCTTAAATCTGACTGGGAATGGCAGGCTGCCTCTAAACTTAAAGTTTTGTATGGCGGTTA
>CAJYSL010000001.1 GCA_913777515.1 uncultured Mucilaginibacter sp. | reverse complement strand
CCAACTGTAAGTATATGATATGTTGATGACTGCTTTATGGTAGCTATCTTCAAATTTATCACTCTGAATTTCGTCTTCTATTCTCATATCAATTACAATTATAATAAATATGATTTTAGCGTGGGCTTTTTTTTAATACGTTTTGCTTTTTTGTCGCGGCCATAATACCAGGGGCAATGCAGGCACTTGTTTTTGCAGCAATGGCCGCGTTTTAAATGGTAGGCTTCGGTAAATACGTAATTACCATCCTCATTAATGTAGTAATCAACCCCTTCAATCAGCATGGTTTAGTTGAGTGATTTGGTAAAGATACGGTCGCCAAAATAATCCTTTAAATGGCGTCCATCGCCGTGCAAGGTCCATATCTGCTGCGGATTTACCTGTTTTACGGCTTGCAATACGTCGTTCCAGTCGGCATGGTCAGAGATAAATAAAGTATCCTGCTGGTTGGCCTGCAGGTTTTTCCATCCGGAAGCAAACAAACGTTTTACGCCGTCGGCCCGAAGGTAGCTGTCAAACGTAAACGGCGGCACCAGGTACACATACTGCTGCTGGTTTTTCATCAGCTTGCGGTTGTATAGCTGGTAAGCACCCAGGGAGTAGCCATGCTTCTCATAAATGGCGCTCAAGGGCGCAATACGGAAATGAACCAACACCTTATTTTCGGGAGTGTAATCGTTTATCATCCGGGTCAAGCGCTGTGCTTTTCCTAAACCGTAGGCGCCTAAAAGGATGTTGCTTTGGATGTGATTAAGCTTCTCAATTTCCTGCACCGGGTCCGGGTGGATAACGGCAGGATTAGCGAACGTGCTTTCGGTAATTAATACATCAGCTGTAATCCACTCTATTGGCTCGCAGGTGAGGTCGGGCTGTAATTTGTAGTCGCCGGTGTATAGATACGTAGTGCCTAGGTATTGCATTACTACCTGAGCCGAGCCTAGCATATGACCTGCCGATACAAAAAACAGTGTTACACCGCCTATAGTAAACTCCTGGTGCCACTGGTAGAGTTTGAAATCACGACCGGCGTTTTTGCCATAGCGCAGTTTCATAAAATCGGTCGTCGGTGTGGTGCAGTAAATATGTTGGTTGCCAGCTACGGCATGGTCGCCGTGGGCATGGGTAATAACGGCGTTTTCGACCGGCTGCTGTGGGTCTAAATAAAAGTTGCCGTATTTACAGTAAAGCCCATTGGCGTTGTAAGCTACAAAATCGTCGAGTATCATGTTAAAATATGGCCGGTATGAGCGCTAAGCTCCCGGTGTATGGCCAAAGCCTGGGGGATAACCAGTTGGGTGTTATCGTTTTTAATAGTGTAACTGGCCAATTGTTGTTTTTGGTTTTGGGGCATTTGTTTGGCTTCGCGGCTTTGCGCTTCGGCTTCGGTAATGCCGTCGCGCTGTATTACCCGGGCAATCCGTATGTCGGTAGGGGCGGTTACCACAATGGTATAATCACAATCTTTGTACGAGCCACTTTCAAAAAGCACTGCAGCTTCTTTTAAAACATAAGGGGCATCAGGGTATTGCAAAATCCATTGGTCAAACGCCCTGAACACGGCAGGATGCACCAGTGCGTTTAATTTCTGAAGTTCGGCCTCATTATTAAAAACTACGCTTGCAATCAGCTTACGGTTAAGTGAACCATCAGTAAAATAGGCATCGTTACCAAAATTTTTTTTAATAGCACTAATAAGCTGCGTATCGGTCACCATAACTTTTTTGGCTTCGGTATCTGAATAAAAAACAGGGATACCCAGTATCTCAAAAAGCTGGCTTACCGTAGTTTTGCCACTGCCAATATTGCCGGTAATTCCAATTTTAAGCATGGTGTTATTTCTTAATCAGGAAATCGATGTTTCGTGGTACTATGTTCACAATCCGACAGTAAGCCGGCATACGGGTGATGTTTACCGGCAGCACCGTGTATCCTTGTTCCCATAAGGCGAAGTTAGCAGTGGCCTCAAAAAAGTCCTGGTCTACTTCAGCATAACGGCTTAGCGGAATGGTAAACGTAACCTTTACGTATTGCGGAAATATCTTGACGTTGTAATAATGCGGATTACCTACCAGGTTAACGGGCACACGAAGCGTTTTTTCCGTAAACTCTTCGACCGGTAAATGTACCTGCACGCTTTTGGGGTAAACATTAATGTTGCCTTCTTTTACCGGTTGCAGGTTTAATTTGCCGCGTATGTCGTTATTGGCGCCGGTCACTTTTAAGGTATCAGTTTTCCAGGTGGTAATTTTATTAATGACGTTACCCGGTCCGTTAATAGTTACGTAAGCAGGTTTGATATTCATTTTGCCCGATGGTGCAAACTGCGGCAGGTAAGAAACATTAAGCTCGGGCTCTACCTTTATTCTTTTTACAACCCGGTTGGTAAAGTCAAAATAAAGCGTGTCAGGGTTGAATGATATAATGCGGTGCGATTTATCCCGGTGCCGGTTTACTTCGGCAATCTGCGTATTTAGGGCAATAAAGCTACTATGTTCGAGCGTATGCAGGTCAATGGTTACCGGTTCGTAGTTTTTATAAAACCGGGCAAAGAGCATGTGCCAGCCGTCGCCTTGTACTACGGCATCAACCGTGTCGGGCTGCAGGGCATGGTAAGCGCGTTTTTGCGGAGCGTTTTTAAAAGTAAGGGTTTGCCGTATAGTAAAGTTGTATGAGCCGGATAGGGTAGCGAGTACCCAGGCCCCAATAGCAATTAACAGGCAGGTAAAAAAGGCCGACAAGCGCCTGCGTTCTGCTACCGATAATTTAACTATACCCATATCTGATGCCTTACCAATGTAAAAGTAAAATGCCGCCTCCGGGTTTGCAAACACAGAAACGGCATTTTATTTAAAAACCACCAACGCTTAGGCTTTAGCCGGTGCGTTTAAAGCTTTTGAAGAATCGAGCGAAACTGCGGCTTTGTCAAACCTGATTTTACCGTTTTCAACTTCCAATAGTATAGTGTTGTCGTTAATGTCGATGATGCGTCCGTGTATACCGGCGGTAGTTACCACGCGGTCACCTTTTTTCAGTTCTTCAACGTATTTTTTCTGGTCTTTTTGCTTTTTAACCTGAGGGCGAATCATAAAAAAGTAGAAAACCACGATGATCAGAACCATGGTAATGATCTGTCCAGTGGCTGCACCACCTCCAAGTTGTAATAAAATTGCTGCTGTCATGTATATCAGTAAATTTTGCTTTATTTTTTTGCTTTCTCGTCGGTAGTTACTTCGCCGGTCAGGTGTACCCTGTTTTCGCCCGGAACGGTATTGGCTACAACGGTAATCAGTTTATCTTGTAAACCGCTTTTGCCGGCGCTGTTAAAGGTTACTTTCACCGTGCTGGCTTGTCCGGGTTGTACTGGTTCTTTAGATACCTCGGGCGTGGTACAGCCGCAAGTCGCGTACGCTTCCTTAATAATTAACGGCGATTTACCGGTGTTGGTGTACTTGTATTCGTAAGTTACCTTGTCGCCTTGTTTAATTTTACCAAAATCGTGCGTCAAGGTATCAAACTTCATTACCGGTGCATTGGCACTATCAACCGGTGCAGCGGTAGTGGCGTTGCCGGCTTCTGTTTTTTGGGTGGTTTGGTTGCAGGCGGCCAGCGCTATGACCATACATAAACCTGCAGAAATAGCTTTTATCATTATTCAATTAATCCACGGCCGGTTTTCCGGATCCTGTTTTGTTC